>JBAQEN010000618.1:0-2869 GCA_049286765.1 Methylococcaceae bacterium | reverse complement strand
GACCGGTCCACATGGCTTTCAGCGGCGAAGTGAACAATGGCTCGCGGCTTGTGTTCAGCCATTAGTCGCTCAAGTAGAACGCGGTCGCAGATGTTACCCCGTACAAAAATATGGCGCGCATCGCCTTGCAGCGTAGCCAGGTTTTCCAGATTACCCGCGTAAGTCAGCTTGTCAAGGTTGACGATGGATTCATCGCAATCAGCCAGCCAGTCAAGAACAAAATTTGCACCTATAAAACCGGCGCCACCAGTCACTAATATCATATATTTTAATTAGGGTTTATTGAAAACGCTTGATGAACAGAAAATCAGCCTGTTCTATACAGAAATTCCCTTGCTAATGATACTAACTTAAAATGATTCCAAGTATCTATTCAGTGCATAAAACCACTACGGCATATACTGAATAGTTACGGAAAAAATATAAATTGTGACCGATTGCAGTTAAATGATGAAACTGGCTAAGATTACAAATGGAGGTATTAATTGAGCGGGTTCGTTCAGGATTTGGCTAAGAGTAACTTCCCTAAAATTTAATCCGGCCGTAGCGGCGAATTTAATCGCTCAGGGTGGATGAATCCGCCCCTACATTCGCTTGTCGAATTCCCGTATTGGGATGTTATTGTTAGCCAAATCCTTACTTACTCATTCCTTGGATTTATATCATTTTTGGGATTTAGATTCTCCCTTTTTAATCAGACTATCCAGCATGTCAGGTATCAGCCGTTCAGCAAATCCGGATAAAAAACAGGCAATTAGTAATTTTGCAAAGTCTTTTGGATTGTCAGGCATTATGATGAGATGCTTGAATATCATGTTAAAGTCCAGGTATTTGGTGCTGCTGCCAGGCTCCAGTTTAGGCAAGAAATCAACCACATTGAAGATTCCGGCTATAGAAATAAAATAAACTAACAAAGCAAAAACTGCTCCGCTGGCGAGAAGCGACAAGATATACCAATTTGATATATTGCGCGATATATCATTGGCATCAAGCGCACTATCAGTAAAATGCGGAGCAACATTAGAGGCTTTTTCTATACGTTGCAGCAGGCTTATTGCAGTTCCCGTTATGCCTGAATACATAATAATCAGCAGAAATTTGATAGCTATTTCGTTCTCTGAACTATACAGGGAAGGGAATTTCAGGTTTAGGTTTGAAAAGGGCAGAGTTCCAAAAATGACTAATAATAGCATTGAAATAATGACAAACTTTTTTCTTCCATTGATGCTTTGATTTCTCCTTATTTTATAATAGACAAGCCACTGCAATTGTCTGGCAATGTTTGCTATGTCTTCTCTTAACATATTGTAATCAGGAGAGGCGATTGAGGTATCTTTTAATGACTCATCCGTTAAGCTTTTCGGCAAATTTTCATAATATTTTTTATAAATACCGTCTCCCAACTGACTCCTGAATTTTTCTCTAAAAATCCATGTACGCCTAAGCAGGGTTTTATCGGGCAATTTTTTTATTATTAATTGCTCTAGCGTCCACAGTTCGGAGATAGATAAGGTTTCAGGAAATTGTTCACGTTTGGATTGGTCATAATGAGTGAGTATTTCATTCTGATCAGTCTGTTCCAGGCCCCGAAAATCAGCGACTAATAATTGTTTGAGCTCTTTAGAGTATCCTTCGATTTCCCTCTTGTTTATGATACTGAATTCGTCAGCCATTTTAGTACCCCAATAATAAAGTGATGTCTTTAGGCAAAGTTACAACTTCACGTATAACAAGTCATCTGTAACTATATAAAGGAAAGTGTGTCTGCAAAAAACATATTTTTTGCGATAGTTTTTAAGTTCTGTCCGGTTTCCAAGCAAACGCAAAGTCAAATGCTGTTTTTATGATTTTTTTGAATCAGGGGCCAAGGCCAATGGAGGCTGGAGCACATCTATTGTTATTCGTGGCGAGGTTTGACTGGTGCTTAGAATAAGTGATAAGAAAGGATCAGAAACCGATACTAAATCCGTCACTGTGGGTAATGTTATATCACTAAGCAGTGATAAGACATTTTTTTGCGCACCATCCGTAGTAGTGTGCCCATCTCTACTTAAAGGAGTATGAGTTACCGATAGGGCATGCACAGCAAGAAATTGTGTAATGCTAGCCAAGCGCTGATGCAATTGGTTGGCGTTTGCAACAGGCATCAGCAACGTATATGGACCGTTTGTCGATAGTTTCGAGTTGAGATAAGCCGGATTAAGGCGCATAAATTCCTCAGAACTCAAATTGGCAAGCTGAGCAATCTCTGATAAATCCTTTTCAGCCAGATACTTAATATCATTTTTGCGATCAATTTTGACTTTGATGAAATAGGGTTCATTTCTAACGGGAGCAAGCTTTAATCCATGCGCAGCGGGATTCGCAAAAATACTAGATAAAGCTAAGAATCGCGGGACATATTCCTGTGTTTCTTCAGGTAATCGCAAAGACCAGTAATCCGTATCGAAACCCTCAGCACTATTGCGGCTGATGGCCGCGTCCACAACGCCCAAACCGCAATTATAGGCAGCCAGGGCGAGCAGCCAATCACCATTGAAATGCTGTTTCAGGAAAGCCAGATAACGCATCGCAGCCTGGGTGGAGGCGGCAATATCAAGCCTGGCATCATAGTGAGCGCTTTGTTCCAAATCGAAATCATGTCCGGTGCCGGGTATGAACTGCCAGAGACCTGCGGCACTTTTGGGCGATTGGGCGGTTGGCAGATAGGCGCTTTCCACAATAGGCAATAAAGCAAGTTCGGAAGGCAATTTATGTTTACTAAGTGACTCGACAATATGATAAAGATAGGGGCGTGCTCGTTCGGCAACTTGATGCAGATAATCAGGGTGTTGGCTGTACCAAATAATATGTTTATTAACACGTTCAT
>JBAQEN010000617.1:0-2445 GCA_049286765.1 Methylococcaceae bacterium | reverse complement strand
CGGCATCTTCTTGCCAAACCGCTGAGCCACCGTATCATCGACCACATAGGCTTTTTTGCCGGATGGCTTAAGAGCCTGAACTGCCTTATAGGCGACCTGTTCATGGAACTTACGCCAGTTGAGGTCTTCCCGGTTCATCGTATCATAGCGCACATCCTTACCCATCGCACCTTGCAAGCATTCCCGGGCAAACATACCAATGGATTCTTTCTGCAACCACAACCAGAGCATTAAACTAAACATGACGTCGTTCATCGATGTGCCAGACCGTTTATTAAAGCCAACTCGGCTTAACACAGTTTTCATGCCGATTTCCCTCCATAGATTAGCAAAAACGTTATCGATTAATAGGCTGTTCGCCTTCAGAAGATCGATGGTTAATGCTGGTAGTTCTATGATTTTTGTGGCACGATTCATCTGAGCGTCCTACTTGGGTTTAATGCAGTCTTCAACTAGCCATTATTATACCCTTTTAGGGTGCTTATTTCCTTATTTATCAGTAATTTGTTAGTAGATTTCAACTCCTAAACTTTAGTACTAACTGTTCTTAGTTGAGATTTGTTGTTGCAAAGGGGTCAATTGAGAGCAGCCGTTCAGCTATTTCATTATCAGGAATTCCGCTCTCAAGCATCGAAGCAATGAATTTATCAAGAAAAAGAGAAAAATATTCTGTATCAAATACTGGTTTCTCCAATTCTTCGGGTTTTTTGGCTACGTCACTATAGAATAATTCGGCTGGAAAGCAACTTTCCAGCATTAAAAGCAAATCCTTCAACTGTTCCCGTTGCTCTGGTTGTAATTTTTCTTCAAACTGCGTTATCAGAGGATGTGTTTTGTTAATTCCATAAATAATCTTTCCTGCTGCGGCAGTTCTATTCCATGCTGGTACTTTTACCGAATCTTTCAGACGTTTGCCTTTCTGCTTATAAACCTGCTTACCCTGATACTGTATATCATGAATAATCTGTTTAAGCTTTTTTCTGATGCTTTCCGGCGGCGAGGCGTTAGCTTTTTTAACATCAATTTTCCATAAATGATCCAGCGTGTTGGGTATATCAATTCGGACACGAAGTAATTTTGTCAGCTCTTCTTTGGGTATCAGCCGAAACCAGGTACTTTTGATAATCAGGCGACGGTTGCGATAAACATAAAATCCCTGATTTTGAAGATAACCGGCATCGCCCGCATATTTTTCATATTCTTCCCGAGATACCTTGTTGTAATGAGGTAATACATAGGGCTGTATGGTTATCTGTTCATCGTGCAGCTTAATTTTTTGTACTGGAAGTTCTCTGGTTGCCAGATTCGATGGGTTAAAAGGATTGAATGCCTCAAGAAAATCTCCATTAATCGAAATTCGCAGACTTTTCTTTCCTCGCGAAGAAGAAAGAAAACGATGAAATGTCAATTCGATATGTTTTCGTGCTTCATTAATCAGGCTATTGAGTTTTTTCTCACTCATCCCGGATTCATCAAAATTATCCAGCCGATCCAGCTTCCTCCACAGAATAATCGTGCCGCTCTCACTGGACATAAAGTCATCAATGATTGAAGCAATTTCATCAATACCCTTGATTTCCTCATCACTCAGGATATGCAAGTTCCAGCCGCTATCCGGTTTTTCTGTAATAGTATCCAGATCCCATTGCCTAGCTGATGTATGCTGTTGTTTTCGTGTGATAACCGTCAGTTGCCTGCATTGGGAAAATGACGCAGTTTTTAAACCCAGACCAAACCGTCCCAAGTCTTCCACAGAACGTGTATTCAGAGGATTATTGCTACCCAACCTCATGGCATTGGTTACTTCGTCAACGGACATTCCCGAGCCATCATCAATAATAGCTATCCAGGGTTCTCCCGTATTCCACGCAAAGCGAAGATGTATTGAAGAGGCGCCAGAGGTAATACTGTTATCCATGATGTCAGCTATTGCTGTTTCCATGGAATAACCAATTTCCCTGAGTGATTCTATAAGAGAGATGGGTGATGGCTGTATATTCAAGTATTCAGGCATGTTACAAATTTAAAAAATATACAACGAATGAGGAGTTATTTATATCCCTATTATTTGGGCATTGTTGCCTGAATCAATATTAGAATCAATTTAATACCCGCAAATGATGAAAAAGATAAGCTCCAATATGGGTGTGTCGTATTCACCGGGCCTTATTGAAGCTGTTAATGTCTATTGACCCGCTGCACAATTTCTACTTCTTCCATTAAATCGATATAAATGCAGGTTTCGTTTTTCAGCCTAATCTGCCGCTCTGAATGGTTTTTTCGGGCAATAAACTAGCGCTGAATAAGAATAAAACAGGCCATGACTAGCTATAAACTTATCGTAGCTTTTAATCGGCCTTGATTTAATGGGGGACGCTATATATAATCTTCAAGCTATTATGTTTGGAGAGCCATGTGACAGATAGAAAACGCTCTACTGTCAGT
>JBAQEN010000616.1:0-6284 GCA_049286765.1 Methylococcaceae bacterium | reverse complement strand
GTTCCAGACACGATTCTACCTCGCCCTTCCCTGGGCTCGTATCTCCTTCATCCATGCAGTCGTCGTTCATATGAACTACATGGGAAGGCGGCATGGTTTGATTCAGGCGCAACTGAATGTATCTTATCAAGTTGGTCAATGGAAAAGTAACGATGGCAATAGCATAAAGTATCGTTCTTATCAAAACTCGCTGGGCTTCCGGCAGAGGCTGTTGCAATTGATTGCCAATGGTTTGGCAAACAATAATATAGGTCACCAGCATAACCAGCATGATTCCCAGGATGACCCAAGGCAGAATAAGAGCAGATTTTAATCGTTCTTGTTGAACTCGGCCCGTCATTTTGTTTCCTGTTTATTGTTGTATAAAAATTATGATAACAAACTCGGATGCCCGAATTTATTTTTCTGCAAAATACCAGGGTCCACAAAAGTAATTTCCGTTCCGGTTAGAACTGGCTCGTTGCGATGACAACATTATTTTGGGTCCGACAATTGACTAGCCCGATAAACACGCATCAGCGCGACAAAAGCTAAAAAATCATACAATCCATGAATAATAACTGGGGTTAATAAATTTCTCTCGCCGCTATAATCCAGAGACAGGCCTAAATAAATCCCGACAAAAGCCGCCAGCACTGCATAGAGGGGGGTTACCGCGTGTACCAGTCCAAAAATAATATTACTGCCGATTAAGCCAGCCGCCATACCCCATAAGGACTCTATCCAGGGCTGGATTACGCCGCGAAACAAAAGCTCTTCAGATACGCCTGCAATTGCCGCCAGCATAAACAAGTCGGTCCAATGATATTGATGCAAACCCGGTCCTAATGTTTGAAGCAGTAACTTTCTAATTTTAGCTATTGATTCACCTTGCATTTGTTCCAACGCCAGGAACAATAAAAATAAAGGAGCTGTCCCTAGCATGCCGTATGCAACAGCTGCTTCCGAAAAAAAAAGTTTTTCAAAAGGGTCAATATCAGCAATCCAGCCTAAAAATATTGCGACTAAAACTAGAGAAGCCTCAAAATAACAGGCTGATTTAAAAAAATCATCAATTTTGAACAGAGATTTATCCATTGATAGTATTTGAAAAATTAGGGGGTGAAGCATTCTAAACAATAAGGTTAAGATAACCGTATTGATGGAGTTTCTGTTAATTTAATACAAGGGTTTTGTAGGGTTTTAGCGCTAAATTGAAGAACACGGCCAATCCCGCACCGCTGCTATCAGCTACCCAGTCAACAATATCTGACTCGCGCCCCGCAACAAACGACTGATGCCATTCATCAGATAATCCGTATATACTGCAAAAGGAAATACTGAGTAAAGCCAGTATAATAGGCGAAGTCAACCAGGGTTTAAAACTGCGCCAAACCAACAACCCCATAATAAAATAGGCGCCGGCGTGGTAGAGTTTATCCTGATAATCGAACCCAAAATCATAAGGATTTTTAAGAGATGACTGATCAGAAAGCCAGTAAATGAACAGACAATAAAGTAACAACAAAGTGAAATTTAAAATTTTGATCATGTGTGCGCAGACTATTTGTAATGAAAAACCTGTTTGAATTTGCCGAAGCGTGTTTATACAACGCAAATATCGAGGAAAAACTAGCACTGACCCATCAAGCTTGGCAAACATTAGCTAACGGTGAATTAATCCTAAACTCCAATCATCCGATGTTGCCGATCGCTCAGGTAAGTTTTCCGGATAATCCGATATTATTGGCTCCACGGCATATGCCCAAACGAAAACTCAATACCACTGAAGGCGTTAGCGCTTTTTTCCATGCCATTGCGCATGTCGAATTCGTGGCAATATATCTGGCTTGGGACATTATCTATCGTTTTCGTGGCATGCCCGAGCAATTTTATCAGGATTGGCTGTTGATTGCTGATGAAGAAGCGCAACATTTTGAATTAATCAGAAGTCATTTACAAGCCATGCAATTAGATTATGGCGATTTACCGGCACATAACGGATTATGGGATCATGCTACCGATACTGCTGATGATTTACTGGCGAGATTGGCCGTGGTGCCGCGGTGTATGGAAGCACGTGGACTGGATGTGACTCCGGCTATCATCGGTCGATTCAGGCAGTTAGGCGATGATTTGAGTGCGGCACTGTTAAAACGCATTTTAACCGATGAAGTAGGCCATGTGGAACGAGGGTCATACTGGTTTAAATTTTTATGTAGGCAACAAGGATTTGAAGCCGAAGCTAAATACCGTCAATTGATAAAGCAATACTACCAGGGCGGTAAGCCAAAAGGCCCTTTTAATAGAGAAATGCGCATAATCGCTGGCTTTTCAAATGCTGAACTGGATTGGTTAGAAAAAAAGGAAAACGCGTAAAATAACAGTCACGCCACCCTCGTTTCAAAAAACAACGATCCGTTATTATGGGCATCTCTAAGACGACGATGATGAGGAGTTTTTGTTTTGATGTTGTCATGACGACAACCTCCGATTGAGCACGGGGCACAGCGAGTGCCCTTTTGAAAAATTCACAGGCGCCCTAAATGGTGCCCTGCGTTCTTTTTTCAGCGTATTTAACCGATGGTATTTGAATAATTATCATTATTATTCAATTAGTTATATGGTGGCGATAGGTGGACTTGAACCACCGACCCCGGGGTTATGAATCCCAAAAACAGCAAAAACCATAACAAAGCGCAACAAACAATAACAATTAATTCAATAGCTTAACTGCTTAGCTTTGTTGTCAATTATTGCCATTTATTACCCTTTTTTATATTCAATTGCAACGTGAGTGCAACGTGAGTGTATAATGAAACCCTAGAAACAAAGCGGGCTTGAAGGTGTAATCAGCACCAACAAGCCCTATCCAATTCACTTAACAGATCGGGTTAAGCAAATGGCGTATTCACATTATAAGCTGATTGCCACCCAAGAAGGCAATTATGGCAACCATCACCAAACGTCTAACCGCAGACGGCAAACCTTACTACACAGCACAAGTACGGCTTAAGGGCTATCCCGCACAAACTGCAACCTTCCCACGGCTAACCGATGCCAAGACCTGGGCAGCTTCTACCGAATCAGCGATCAAGGAAGGACGACACTTCAAAACAGCGGAAGCCAAAAAGCACACCGTAGCGGAAATGATTGACCGCTATCTATCCACCGCAAAACTTACCAAAGTTCAAGATGAGCATACCGGCTTACACCTGAGACGCTGGAAAGATGAAATAGGTTACATGCTACTTTCAGATGTAACAGCCGATGTTATTACCCAACTTAAAGATAAGCTTCTTAACGAAGAATTTAGAGGCAAGCCACGCAGCCCGACCACGGTTCTTAGGTATATGGCTTCATTGAGCACGGTTTTTACAACAGCCGTTCGGGATTGGGCATGGCTGGAAGATTCCCCGATGAAGAACATTAAAAAACCCAAGGCGGCGCGTGGGCGCGTTCGGTTCTTGAGTGATGATGAACGGGAACGCCTTTTAACCGCCTGCAAGCAATCCAGAAACAAACAGCTTTATTTGTGCGTAATCCTGGCGATCAGTACGGGCATGAGGCAAGCCGAACTGTTTAACCTTATTTGGGCAGATATTGATTTAAAGGCCGGTTATTTAATTCTGCACGAAACCAAGAACGGAGAAAGGCGCCGCGTACCCTTGGCCGGGCATTGCCTGGAGCTATTACGGGAACACGCCAAGGTAAGGCGGCTAGATACCCCCCTACTCTTCCCTGGCGTTAAGAATCTATTACAGCCGATTGATTTACAACAGCCGTGGGAGACCGCGCGAAAAAATGCCGGGATAGCCGATTTTACCTGGCATGACTTGAGGCATTGCACCGCTTCTTATCTGGCGATGAATGGCGCAAGTATGGCCGATATAGCGGCCGTATTGGGACATAAAACGCTACAGATGGTTAGGCGTTACGCGCACCTTTCAGACGACCATGTTAGCAACGTGGTTGCCAGCATGAACGCTAAAATATTCGGGGGTGCGTGATGACTGCCCCGTTCATTGAAAAGGATTTTTTAGGAGGGTTGCCATTATCAGAGCTAGCGAGGATTAAACGCCTTCCTGATTATTTATGTATTGTGGATATAGTGCGGCTGTATTTTCCCGACCCTGAAACTCAATTAGAGCGTGATGACTGCGTTAAGGCTGACACCTTGAGCCGAAACCGGCTTGTACTCACTAAGACGCTGATTAATGCTTGCAGTAAGGGATTGCTGAAGTACAAACCTGGCAGCCCGCCTAATACTGTTTTTACTGGTTGTTTGCCGCGATCACACCCTAACGCACCGGCACTACAAGAAAGTTTTAAAATGTTTCTAGGCAGCAATAGGCCACCGTGCAACGAGTGGGCAATTATTCACAAAGACGATTATAAAACTTACCTGCAAAACTCGGAGCAATGGCCGGTTGATGGATTGGCGGCTAATTGGTGGCACGATGACGATCAGAAAACAAAAGCCGTTGGAGATGATGCAAAGCCAAAACGAAAAGAGCGTGAGTTAACCAAATGGTTAAGGGAGACTTGGATAAAGGAAGGCAAACCGGATGGAACAGATTTTTTTAACGCTCTTAAAAAATATGTTAATAAAGAAGGCTCGCCAATTGTTGAGCATTACACAGCCGGAAAAAATGGGGCAGGTTTTAGATGGAATACCGGAAATGCAACGAATACCATGACAAAAAAGAGGATTCAAACATTAACAGGAATTTTTAAGAAAGAACCATAACAAAACACTGTCAAGAGCAAAAAACACGAAAAATTCCCTGTAAGTTTCCCGCTAACGTTCCCGCTTTCCCTCTTAGCTAAGAGGGAAAAAACAGGGCTTTTAATAACCACACCGCAACGTTGCGGTGTATTCGGAGTTATTAAAATGTCCTCAGCTACAATCAAAGCCTTATCAACGGTTAAGCAATTTCCCCAAAAAAATCCAGCGTTCACAGAAGGCGGCCTTCGCTCATTAATATTTAATGAGCAGTCAAACGGCCTCGCTGAGAGTGGCGCAATTATCCGCATTGGCCGCAAAATTCTTATTGATGAAGTCAAGTTTTTTGCCTGGATCGAGGGCAATAACAAACCAAGCCCACCACACAGGACCAGAGACATAAAAACCCCCGGCTTACCAAGTCAACCCAGGCAACAATCCCAACAGGCATAAAAAAAGCCCCGAATCACTAACAATTACAGGGCTTTTTCGATTTGCATGACACACCACGACGTGATTATATCGCGGTGTCTTGTATATGTCACCGCCCAGGGATGAAAAAATGATTTTTCCAAATGAAGAACTAGGCCGCGCAGCTTGTGAAAGTGTTGGGATTAATTTCAAGCAATTTCCTCACGATGGCGTTTTTCATGTCGTGGACACGACAGAAGGAAAGCCGCGCAATGGGGCAGGCCGCATTAAATTTTTTGAAGACGGGAAGGGTGGCATTGCGTGGAACTGGCAAACCGGAAAAAAACAGAATTTCTCTTTAAACAAAGCAAATTGTGAACCCACACCACCCGCCGAGTTGGAGCGGATTAAAAAAGAGCAGCGGAAGCGGCAAATGGAGCTCCAGAAGCGCCAAGACCGGGCAGCAAAGCGGGCCGTGGCTCTTTGGGGCCAATTAATACCCGCCGAACAAAACCATCCTGTTTGCATCCTGAAATGCATAAAACCCCACTGCGCCCGCGTAGGTGACTGGCGACGTACGATTCAAAATAATGAAGAAAAATACGAAAAGCTGATCATCAAAAATTCTCTGATAATCCCGATGTTTGACCAAACCGGCGCATTGCGAAGCTTACAGGCAATTTTTCCAGAAATTCAGCCGGCATTAGGCCGCAACAAGGACTTTTTGCCTGGCAGTGGTCTAGCAGGGCTTTTTTGCTGGCTGGGTAAAAAAACGGATAAGGTGCTTGTTTGTGAAGGGTTTGCCACGGCGTGTACACTTCACGAGCAGACCAATTACCGCGTCTACGTGGCGTTTTCAGCCAACAATTTAATGTCTGTTGGTTTAATTATCCGTGAAAAATTACCAGATGTTGAAATCGTTTTTTGCGGGGATAACGACGCTAAAACCCTCGGCAATCCGGGTATTACCAAAGCCACAGAAGCCGCCGCCGCAGTGGATGGCTACGTTATAGCGCCGCCTATACCTGGCGATTTTAATGATTACCACGTTTTTTTAATGGGGCTACAAAATGACTAGTCCAAAAGATACACCCATTTTAAAAATCGTCGACAGCGATTCAAAAAAACCCAAACCCAAAAAACTGGCCGGCAACGGCGGCGGCAATGG
>JBAQEN010000615.1:0-3145 GCA_049286765.1 Methylococcaceae bacterium | reverse complement strand
GCCTGAAGAAGGCAAGCTTGCTCATGATGTAACAAAGTAGAATTTAGGCCTATGAAGATTTGCGGCAAAACCTGAATAGAGATGTTATGCTTTTTCGCCAGAATTGTTACTACTTACTTTATTGAGTGAAATTATGAAATTCAGTTACATGACATTATTTGTTTTACTGGCCGCTTTAAGTGGTTGCGCCGCCCCAAGTAATAAGCCGCTTCAGGTGTCACAGCCTTCCGGCGCCGGTACTCTGATCATCAAACCAATCAGTTTTAAGAAAGACGCTTATATCAGTGATGCCGTCAAACAGGAATGCGACCTGGATAGCAAGCTGACTCAGTTCATAAAAGAGAATGCGGCCGGACAGTATGCAAATATTGTCACGGATTCAAATACCGGGCCGGCTGATGCACAGATTCTGACGGTGGAAATCGAAGAGGTGCAAGGCGCTGCCGGAGGAGCCTGGTTCGGCGCCAAATCTGTCGTCATAAAAGGTACGTTAAGCCAACAAGGTAAGATATTGGGAGATTTCAAAGCCCGGCGTTATTCGGGCGGCGGGATGTTTGCCGGCTACAAAGGCACCTGTGCTATTTTGGGGCGCTGTGTCAAAACGTTAGGGCGGGATGTCGCTGAATGGTTGATACATCCGGCTTCTCAGGCTGTTTTGGGAGATCTGTAAGATTATTTTATGACGGCGATCCCAAAGTCATGCGACGTACTGGTTATTGGCGGAGGACCGGCTGGTAGCAGTGCGGCCACGCATCTTGCTCAAGCCGGAATCGATGTCGTACTGCTTGAACGCGTAGTATTTCCCAGAAATCAGGTTGGCGAAAGCCTGATTCCACATATCTGGAAATTCACCGATATGACCGGTGTGTCTGAAAAAATTGAGCAGGAAGGTTTTCTGACCAAGGCGGGCGGCATTACCGTCTGGAATGACAAAATCCACCAGATTCAGTTTTCTGATTTCGGTTATACCCGTCCCGGCTTGCATGTGGAGCGGGACATTTTTGACGCTATTCTGTTGAACCATGCCGAAAGTTGCGAGGCCAAGGTGTTTAACGAAGTCGCGGTCAAAAAAGTGGACTTCAGTAACAATCTGTGGCCGAAAATTTTTTACACAGACAAGCGGGGGTTGAGTAACCATGAAGGCGCTATACGATGTCAGTATGTCATCGACGCCAGCGGCCACAGTTCTTTTTTAGCAAAACAATTCAACACCCGTCAGACCATCAGTTCGCAATTGAATTTTTTATCGTTATGGGGCTATTTTAAAAACGCCCGCTTCGTCGGCGTCGACCGGCAGAGCCATGCGATTGATGCACTGGCTAGCGTCAACCCGGTGACCTTTGTCATGTCGTTTGAAGAGGGCTGGGTCTGGCATATTGTCTTGCGCGAAAAAACCAGCGTGGGCCTGATTGTTCCAACCGAGCGTACCCGAGGAATGGACCGGCAGCAACGCGAAGTGTTCTTCAAGCAAAGCTGCGCACGGCTGCCCTATTTGAGCAAATTGTTGGAACCAGCAAAATTTATCGAAGGTTCTCTGCAATTCAGGCCGGATTATTCCTATTATTCCAATAATATTTGTGGCGGAAACTACTACTGCATTGGCGACGCTGCGGCCTTTGTTGATCCCATCTTCTCCCACGGCGTACAGAATGCCTTATACAATGCCGCAGCCGCGACGCTGGCGATCAAGGAATCCTTCAAAAACAAACAAAACCGGTTGCGTTACAGCCAGTTGTGCGAAAGCCGTATGCAACAGTTTTACGGCTTTTCAAGAGCCTTGTCGTTAGGTGATTTCGGCTGCAATGGTGTTAATGCGGGGCTGGTAAAAAATCTGATGAAATCACTGCCCCCGCTGGAGCTGGAACTGATCCTGGTCGCTTCGGAGATGACTAACCGCTCGGAAAACTTCCGTCGTCTGGCTAAAGAAGCGGGCGTATTAGGGCAATTTGAAGAAAGCTTTTCCGGCCGGAAGAGAGAACCGATTACCGCGTTGGAGTTTTAAAGGGGCTGTAAAGCCAATAGTCTCTTAATTGTCAGGATGCTGCCAATGATAGAAGATGATTAATGCGCTTCAAAGATTGATTTTGTCTATTTATTGTCTTCGAATCAGGGATATGCGGCTCTCTTTTCACGCTTATAAATCTAGGGATATTTAATTATAGTCATGTGAGCAATGTAATTGCTAAGCAGGAAATTTTGTGTGACGGGCTAATCAACGGAAGAATTGTTATAAACAGAACAAAATTCTAATTTAATATTTCTAAAATTTCATCTGAGACTCATTAAATACAATATTAATCATTTACTTATATTATTTTTCGGAAATAATTGAAAACTGGATTAATTTTTGCATATGTTTAATGAGACACACTTACATATGGAGTTTTAACAATGTCTTCTGACGTCTTTTCTGAAATATTAAACGGTTTATATGAAAATCAAGTCATACCCTATCTCGGTCCGGGTGCACTTTTCGATGCGACTAATAAACTAACGGGAGCTGCCATGCCTGCTGATAGCAATAGCCTGATTTTGGCTATGAACAACGGCAATCCCATGGCACCCAAACTTATGTATGAGTTTCCCAGGGCAGCCATGAATCAGGAACTCAAAAAAGGCAGAAATTTTCTGGGTCAGTTTCTTACGAAATTATATGGCGAAACTGAATGGACACGCGCGGCAATACATGATTGGCTAGCAGAATGGAGGCCTGCTTATGTCATTGATGTAAACAGAGATACTCAATTGCAACAAAGCTATGCCGATGAAGAGCATACGCTGATTGTCGGTATAGCAAGAATCAGCGCCAGCCAGTTTCGCTTTAAAATATATCACTTTGATGGCAGTGAATATTTCGAAATACCACAGGAACAGGTTGACCCCAAACTGCCCATTTTATTTAAACCCATGGGGACACCTAAACCGGAAGCCAACTTCATTGCTTCAGATGCCGATTATGTCGATTACATAACCGAGTTAATGGGTGGTTTCGCTATTCCTGAGTTCCTTAAAGAGTACCGTAAAGGCAAGCAATATTTGTTTATAGGCTTGACATTAATCCGAGATTCAGAACGTATGGTGATGAGCGAAATTGTTTATGGCGCAGCTAAAAGAAAAGTTTGGGTTTTGAAAAAAAATCAGACAG
>JBAQEN010000614.1:0-6660 GCA_049286765.1 Methylococcaceae bacterium | reverse complement strand
CGCGCCTGTTGCACCGCCGACCGTCCTTTTGCCCTTGGTAGCGCTTGTTTTCGCTATCTCTGCGGGGTTTGCACGTAAAAATTATCATAATATGGAGCGAAAACTGCTGCAATCCCTGGAGCTTCTTGATGGTCATGACAAAGCTATTTTGCGCCCGATTGCCGCTGTATTTTCGGAGTTTCCGATGCACTCTCTGGCAGTGTCATTTAATCCATTCAAAAACTTGAAAAGAACAGGTAAAAGTGTGCTGGGCGGGCTTTTGATCAACCCGCTATGGATGCCCATTTTTTATATGATGGGTATGCAAATCAACGAAGAAAAAAATCTTGGCGTCTTGAACAAAGCCATCAACTACGTTGAGCAGAAAATTTCTTCTTCTCCTCCTTTTTCTTGTTAAACAGGCAGCCTTGTCTATGAAGGTAATGACGGAATGACTCTCATTGTTGCTCAGGGCAGGCTTCTCCTTCTGGAGCAGGAGTAATAGAACCTGTCTGGATTCCCTCGGCCCTAGGGTATGAATTTTTCCAGGACGTTGTCCAGAAAATTCCAGCCTTGCTCCGAACAAAAATAGTGAGTTCCCTGTTGAATAATCAACCCGTGTTGCAGACATGCCGATAATCCCGGCTCCAGTGTGTCTATAGCAAGGCCGGTTGTTGCTTGGTAAGTTTCCACAGTAAAGCCTTGTTTCAGCCGTAAATGGTTCATCAGGAATTCTAAAGGCAGATCCGCTTCAGCAATAATATTGGCTCCGCCGTTTTTATGCGTGTCATTTAAATACTGTTCCGGGCTTTTGGGCTTAAAACTGCGTGTGATCTGATGGGGTAGCGATTGCGTTATTTTTCCGTGAGCTCCCGCACCAATTCCCAAATAATCGCCGAATTGCCAATAGTTTAGATTATGGCGGCAGTACATCCCCGGTTGGCTGTAGGCGGAAACTTCATAGTGCTGATAACCATGATCGGCCAATAGTTTTTGACAGTGTTTCTGAGCGCTGAAAATAAGCTCATCATTAGGCAGTTGCGGCGGATATTTATGAAAATAGGTATTGGGTTCCAGCGTCAACTGGTACAAAGAAATGTGCGCAGGCTGCAAACTTATTGCTGTTGTTACATCGATTTTACTGCTGTTAATACCGGTAGCGGGCAAGCCAAACATCAAATCCAGGTTGAAATTATCAAATCCGGATTGATGGGCGATTTCAGCGGCTGTAATAGCTTCTTTTGCAGAATGTACCCGTCCCAATGCTTTTAACAGTTGATCATCAAAGCTTTGTATGCCGATGGATAAGCGGTTAATACCCAAAGCCCTGAATTCGGCAAATTTATGACTTTCAAAAGTGCCGGGATTGGCTTCCAGAGTTATTTCCAGATCATCCTTGAGCGTAACCCGTTGTTCTATGCCGCGTAACAAGCGATCGATAGACTCAGGTGAAAACAGGCTGGGCGTGCCGCCGCCGATAAAGATACTGTTAATGGGGCGAGCGTTGCCATACCGTTGCAGGTCTCGGGTTAAATCACTCAGCAAGGCATCAATATACCCGGTTTCAGATGTGTCGGCTTTAATCGCGTGCGAATTAAAGTCGCAATAAGGACATTTTTTAATGCACCAGGGTATATGAATATAAAGACTTAGCGGCGGCAACAAAATTTTAAGATTAGTTTAATAAGTTATAGTTTAACATAATTCAAGTGTGGAGGCCCGGCCGGTTTAACGAGCCGCACTGGGCCAAGCTATAAATCTAAGGGGCTATGAGTTGTCGGATTAAGAGTTAACCAACACGTTTAGTCAAATTTAAAATTGATGGGCGAGATTTAAAATGCGTCCGGTTTATAGGAATTTATTTCCTTTTTTCAGGCCCATTTTCCTATTGGAAAATCCTGAGTAGCATAGCTACTGGAGTATCTACCATTTAACCTAAAGCGCAATTGACCAGCTTGTTGTGGGTTTTTTATATACACAGCGATGACTATATCGAAAATTATATCCGCACTCAATTCTCAGGGACTTAAACTTTGTTCCTTGTCGCCCAAATGATATGCTGATGCTTCAAACCTGTGCTTATCATGGAAAAAAATCTTAAACCGAGTATATTTAAAATTTGGCTAATTTTCAGGTTGAAGAACGGGAACCAATGAATCAGATATTCCTCCCACATTTTCAAACTCTGGATAAAAACTTAAGTTAAAATGGCCATCATTTACAAAAACTACCCGTCTTACATCTTTATGTTGAAAAAATTTTTTCCTGCTCTGCTGTCTACTTGCCTATTAAGCGCTTGTATTACTAGCCCTACCGGCAGAAGCCAATTTGTTTTTATGCCTGACGAACAAATTAACCAAATGGGTTTGCAGGCTTTTGATACGTTAAAAAAAGAAAAACCTGTCAGTAACAATGGACAGTACAATCAGATTGCCAACTGTATTGCGGGAGCCATAACCCGGGAAACAGGCGGCAACTGGGAAGTCGTCGTTTTTGAAGATAAATCACCTAATGCTTTTGCGCTGCCCGGCAATAAAATTGGTGTACATACGGGGATGATCACACTGGTTGATAATCAGGATCAATTAGCGGCAGTTATCGGCCATGAAGTCGGTCACGTGCTCGCCAAACACAGCAACGAACGGGCATCGCAAGAAATGGCCGTTAATGGGGGCATGGCCATAGTTCAGGCCGTGAGTTCGCCGCAGTCCGCTTTAGGCCAGACAGCATTTGGCCTGCTGGGCGTCGGTGCTCAATACGGTATATTAATGCCCTACAGTCGTGTGCAGGAGAGTGAGGCCGACATGATTGGCGTGGATTTGATGGCAAAAGCGGGTTTTGATCCCAGACAAAGCGTAAATCTATGGCTGAAAATGGAACAGGCTTCCCAGGGTCAGCAACCAATTGAATTTATGTCAACCCACCCTTCACATGCAACACGCATTCAGAGTCTGGAACAGCACATGCCGCAAGCAATGGGACTGTTCCAACAGGCTCAAGCGATGGGCAAACAACCGCATTGCTCCTGAGATGACCCCAAATTTAAAATACCTGCATCCCTATCCGTTTGAGAAGCTGGCGCAACTTAAAAACGGTATCGTTCCGCCTGCGGACAAGCCGCATATTTCTTTATCAATTGGCGAACCGACTCATGCCACCCCGCATTTTATTCAGGAAGCACTGTTAACACATTTGCATGGTTTGTCCAACTATCCCACTACCAAAGGCCTACCGGAACTGAGACATGCGATTGCTGACTGGATTGTCCGGCGTTTTCAGATTCCGGCTGCATTCATTAATCCTGAAACTCAGATTTTACCAGTCAGCGGCACACGCGAAGCGTTGTTTTCCTTTGCCCAGTGTGTCATTGACCCGGTCAACAAACCCGTGGTCATTATGCCCAACCCGTTTTATCAAATCTATGAAGGCGCCGCATTACTGGCAGGTGCGGAACCTTATTTTTTGAACACATTGGAAGAGACGGATTATTTACCCGATTTTGATGCCGTACCGGAAGCCATATGGCAACGCTGCCAGTTAATTTATATTTGCTCGCCCGGCAATCCCAGCGGTTCGGTCATTACCAGGGCCAGCCATGAAAAACTGATCAATCTGGCTGAAAAATATGATTTTGTCATTGCTTCGGATGAATGCTATACCGAACTGTATGACGACGAAAGCAACCCGCCCATTGGCCTGCTCCAAACGGCTTACCGCATGGGCAACGGCGCCTTTAAACGCTGCGTGATATTCCATAGCTTATCCAAGCGTTCCAACGCGCCCGGATTACGCTCCGGTTTTGTCGCCGGCGATGCTGAAATTCTGCAACAGTATTTTCAATACCGCACCTATCAGGGCTGCGCGATGCCATTACCTACTCAACATGCGAGTATTCTGGCCTGGCAAGATGAACAACATGTTATCAAAAATCGCCAGTTATACCGTGAGAAGTTTGCAGCATTCATTAGCATTCTTGGCGAAGTTTACACTGTCTCCAAACCGCCGGCCAGTTTTTATGTTTGGCTGAAAACGCTTATTGCAGATACCGATTTCGCAAGACAGCTTTTTGCCCGGGAAAACATCACCGTTTTGCCCGGCAGTTTTCTATCGCGTGAATTTGCCGGACTAAACCCAGGCCAAAACCACGTCAGAATCGCCCTGGTCGCGCCACTTGATGACTGTGTGGAAGCCGCCCATCGTATTAAACATTTCCTTAACACACTATAAGAAAATCATGTCACAACTTGAAAACATCATTAACGAAGCTTTTGAACAACGCGCCGACATCACGCCCGCCAACGTTTCTGCGGAAGTCCGCAGCGCCGTTGCCGAAGCCATCAACCTGCTCGATAGCGGAGCACTCAGAGTTGCCGAAAAAATCAACGGTGATTGGGTAACGCATCAATGGCTGAAAAAAGCCGTGTTATTGTCGTTCAGAATCAATGAAAACCGCATGATGGACGGCGGCAATACCCGTTATTACGATAAAGTTGAATGCAAATATTCAACTTATACCGAGGAAGATTTCGCCAAAGCCGGTGTACGCGTCGTGCCAAATGCTGTCGCTCGTCGTGGTTCCTACATCGCCCCCGGCGCCATATTGATGCCGTCTTACGTCAATATCGGCGCCTATGTGGATAGCGGTACGATGGTTGACACCTGGGTAACGGTCGGCTCCTGCGCGCAAATCGGTAAAAATGTACATCTTTCCGGCGGTGTGGGCATAGGCGGCGTATTAGAACCTTTACAAGCCGGTCCCACC
Source organism: Methylococcaceae bacterium (assembly GCA_049286765.1). Classification (GTDB taxonomy): domain Bacteria; phylum Pseudomonadota; class Gammaproteobacteria; order Methylococcales; family Methylomonadaceae; genus JAGXGJ01. The sequence continues at coordinate 1,919 of JBAQEN010000614.1, read as the reverse complement.
ATTATTGGCGACAACTGCTTTATCGGCGCCCGTTCAGAAATTGTTGAGGGCGTCATCGTTGAAGATGGTTGCGTCATTTCAATGGGTGTTTATATCGGCCAAAGCACCAAAATCTTCAATCGTATGACAGGTGAAGTCAGTTTTGGCCGCATTCCGGCAGGATCAGTGGTCGTGTCCGGCAACCTGCCTTCAGCGGACGGAAGCTATAGTCTGTATTGCGCAGTAATTATCAAACAGGTTGATGAAAGAACGCGTAGCAAAACAGGGATTAATGAGTTGTTGAGGGATTAATTAGACAAGCAGGCAGGATATATAGAGAAATTTATGAGTATTGAGTTGCTCCCGGAATTTATTCGTGAGCATTATGAGGCGCATGAGTGGAAACATGCATGCGCCATACTTAAAGAGGATTTTCCAAAAGAATGGGAAGATATTATCTCGGTATTAACCGAATTTCGTCTATATAAAAGCTGGATAACCAATCCAGGAGGAAGGAAGTCCAATATATCTAGAATTCATAGATTCCTATTTATATGAGCGTGGTTGGGAAGAAAAGGAATTTAAAACTCAAGTGGTTGTTGATGAACATACAATGGATGCTCCCACACATAAAGTTGACTGCTTTAGAAATAGAATTGCTGTTGAAATAGAGTGGAATAATAAAGATCCATTTTATGACCGGGATTTAAATAACTTTCGCCTGCTTTTTGATCTCCGGGCAATAAGCGCCGGTGTTATCATTACCCGATGTGATGAACTGCAAAACATATTCAAAGAGCTAGGTCGAGGCGCATCTTATGGCGCATCAACCACCCACATGAGTAAGCTTTTGCCGCGTATTGAAGGCGGGAGTGGTGCAGGTTGTCCGTTGTTAATTATTGGCATATCCAAAAAACTGTATGTTCAGGACGAGTAAACATGAAAGCATCAGATGATCTATTAAGTACCGTAGGCAAGAAAAAGTTCGTTACCGTTTTGGCTGATCCACCTTGGCAGTTTCAAAACAGAACTGGGAAAATGGCGCCTGAGCATAAAAGGTTGCAGCGTTATCCAACTATGTCTCTACAAGAAATAAAAGACCTTCCAGTTGAAGCCATTGTTGAAGATACAGCGCATCTTTATTTATGGGTGCCAAATGCTCTATTGGCGGAAGGTATGCAGGTTATGGAGCACTGGGGTTTCACTTATAAAACCAATATAATCTGGTATAAAATCCGCAAGGATGGCGGGCCTGACAGAAGAGGCGTTGGCTTTTACTTTAGGAACGTAACAGAAATAATCCTGTTTGGTGTCAGGGGAAAGAACGCTCGCACGTTGCAACCTGGACGGAGTCAGGAAAACATTATCTCATCAAGAAAGAGGGAGCATAGCAGAAAGCCGGATGAACAATATGATCTGATAGAAGCCTGTAGTTCCGGGCCTCGTATTGAACTATTTGCACGAGGACCGAGAAAAGATTGGTTTGTTTGGGGTAATCAAGCAGATGAATATTCCCCCGACTGGGAAACATACTCAAATCATTCTCAATCAACTGTTGTTCCATTCCAGAAAAATGTTAAAGCTCTGTAGCTATATAGGATAGACATCGCGATAAGTATAGATATTATTGACTTACGATAAGAGAACCTCTAAAAATTCAAAGCGCCTTATCCCTCAGGAAAACGGGATTTTTAGAAGTTCCCTTAACCTCAACCACACCTATATCATGAACGAAAAAATATCAAACAATGCAATGATTTACGCCACGCTTGCGCTTAACAGCGAAGTGGACCTGCAACGGGAATATCTGGACTCGGATGATGTTCCCGAAGATGAACGCGACAACGAAGAAGAGATTCTGGCAGACCTCGAACAGGCTTTTATGGAGTTTGTCGATCTGTATAAAAACCGCTGCAAAGCCGATAGAGAACTGCCCAGCA
>JBAQEN010000613.1:0-2434 GCA_049286765.1 Methylococcaceae bacterium | reverse complement strand
TTGTTGAGCTGATCGTCGTCGGCGTTTTCAAAACCGATTCCTGATAACTTGAAGGCCATGACGTAGCCGTTATAGGTCTTTACTATCTGCTCCGTTACGTGGCTGGTATACGGTATATGGACGGCGGCGCTTTCTTCGTTGATTATTGCCTTGTGATTCTTTAACTGCATGTTGATTACCCTTAGAAAGCCTACGTCAAAAATTTAGGTAGCTTACGCCGCCCTTCCAGGTCGGTCAGGTCGTAGCGTTGCGGCGAATAGCTACTGGCCCGCCAATGTTTCCTACCTGCCCACCAATACCTCGGATTGCCCTTAATGCAGTTCAGCCCTTTTGTTCTGACACATAGGGTCAGTAGCTCGAAGAAGCGGCACTCCGTCATGAGCAGAAGTGCCAGAACACCGTGTATGGGAATGTATGCCAAAAGCCATAAAAGGTTTTTTGTCACCAGAAACATTTCTATAACCGCAATCCCGCCTAGCACCATGCCGAACGTGGTTACACCAAACCGCATCGGGGGGCGGGTGGCGGCTACAAATAATGGGTCTGTTGTAAGGCCATCGTTGGCACTCATGCTATACCCCGAAGAGTCCGCGTATCCAGGTCACAATTTGTTGTGAACCAAATACCAATACTATGCCCGCCATGACACTGATTGCTAATACCCATGAGACTCGGCCAAACCAGGCCAAAGCTCCTGCTGCCATTACCGCAATAACGGCAACTGGGGTCAGGATGGTGAGAATGTCTTGTGACAGCGAGGTCGCGCCTGATGAAAATGGGCCAGCCGCAAATGCTAGTTCTGGAACGAATAGGCCGAGTCCGGCAATAATTACTATTATTGTGTTTTGGTATGTTTTAATTTTAGACATCTTATAAGCCTTTCGGTGTTGTTAAAAATATGGTTTTTTGAAGTCGTTAATGTTTTCATTGAAAGCGGCGGTTAGTTTTTATTTTTGTTTTTGTTATACAAATCCCACCACTGTCCGGTTTGGGCGGTCGGCGGCTCCGCTTCTTTTGGGGTGGTTTTCGTTGGTTCGGCTCCTTGTGGTGCATTTAGCCGTACCTTTACAGGTTGGCCTTGTGCTAATTTGATTTCTTGTTGAATCTGGGTGATGTTCCCGGTTACTTCTTCCAGCCTTGCCTCGGTTTTAGCGAGTTCCTCTTTATTATCGTTTGTTAGGTCTATTGCCCTTTGTTGCTGTAGCTGCGCCGCTAGTTGCTGTTGTTCGTTGATTTCGTTTTGCAGGATGCTCAGCTTTTCATTGTCACGGCTTGCTTGCTGTTCGCTGCCTACGGTTCTTGTGGGAGGGTCGGCGCTTGCCGGGGTTGTGGCAAGCAGGGCTAGGGTGATAATAATAAGGGGGCGCTTCATTGGTTATTGTCCTGTTTTGATTTTGTGTTGTACCAGCCTTCCACCCCATCGTCGCTGGCTTCGCCATTCCCGCCGTTCCACATATTCCACAAACGGCTTGTTTCGTTTAACGGGTCGCTGTTGTAAAGCGCCCGTTTCATAGCAAGCGGAATAGTGGTTTTTGGCTTGGGAAAATTATCCGTTAATTAATTCACTGTTCGGGGGTGGTTTAGCCGTTGCAAATTGGTGGTGGCTTAAGTTTGATACTATAGGTACTAAATACCTATGTCAAGATTAATTTATTTACTTATCGTCTTTTTTTTCGCTTTCTAACTGTTCGGCGACTTCGAGATCCATTGTCGCTTTTTTCAATGCCACAATTGCCCATATTGGACACGGTTTTGCTGATACCGCATCCGGGCTTGCTAGCCATGTTCGCAACGTCCTGAGCTTTATGTTTCGGGATGTTTCCTTCGTTATCAGGGCGGCGGCTTGTGCTTGGGTAATTCCATATTTTGCAAGTATTTCCCTGAACTCTTTCTGATTTTTAAGTCGTTCTAATTCTTCCATTTTGCCTTTATTATAATTTTTGTGGTGGTTGGTTTTGTGATGTTTTTATATCACAGTTTGTTTTTTATTTTTAAATCTTGCGTGGTGTTTTTCGCGCCCGCGAAAAATTTGCTTTGCTTGTGTTTGTGTTGTTTAGTCAGTTAGGAAAGGAAATTAGATTATCGTTTAGTGGACAGCCCTGCGGGACAGGGTTTAGCCTCCAATCAGCCTGCACCCAGGGTAAGTGTCCGTAATCCTACATTGCTATTCCTGCCGTCATAGAATGTAGGCTAACGGTCACTATAACCCTGAGCTGGTCTAATTTCCAGCTAAACCCTTCTGTAGCGCGGTTTGTCGTATTGCACAACTCTGAGCCGGCCATGATGTCCTCATCGCCGCTTTATGTGGAAATTCTGGCTTTCGTTTTTTTTATAGTCAAGGGCCGCTACGCTATAAAGCATTCCTTGACTATAAAAAAAGCCTCCGCCTGACGAATTCCACAGCGACGGCGAGGGCATCATGACCTAGACGGTT
>JBAQEN010000612.1:0-3086 GCA_049286765.1 Methylococcaceae bacterium | reverse complement strand
ATAATGATCTTCTTGATCTGCGTGAACCAGCTTAGACGCAACACTTTCCCTACGTTAACCAAATCCTTGTCGATCGACGATACGCCGACTGCCGTATTAATTAAGGTTGGCCACAACGAACATAGGGTGACGGTAATTGCAGAGGTCAGAAAAGATTTCTCAAACCATGAATTTTCCGTGGTCACATAAACAGCGCTGACAACCAGCGTGACAATAGGTAACCAGGCCAATGGCGATACCGGTTTAAAGATTTGAATCAGCGGATTGATGGCGGTATTAAAAACCGGACTCATGCCGCATAAAAGACCCAACGGCACTGCGATCAGCGTGGCAATCACAAAACCAGCAAAAACCGTATATAGACTGGTGAAAATCTTATCCAGATAAGTCGCTTGGCCATTGTAGGGGCGGGTTTTAATTTCAGCAGCCGGGTTTTCTGCCAGTCTTTGTTTGTTGCGCTCTTGCTGGCGTTGATAATATTCATCTTCCTTCTGTTTTTCTGCGTAATGCTCAGCTAATAATCCACCTGCCTCGTGCCAGACTGCTGCAGGGCCTGGAATAGCGCCAAGACTGGTGTTGACTTTGGACGCGGAAAAGCCCCATAGACCAAGAAACAGTATGAAGGCAATAACAGGGACGCCCATGATTAGCCAAAGTTGGCGGATTTGTTGCGCGGGGTTTTCTCCGGCTGCTATTTTTACAAAGGGAACAAACCAGGTTAGCCCGGTTATGTTAAAAAATTTGATTAGCTTGTTGCTCATTTTTGATCTCACATTCGCTGTTGCAATAAATCATCTGTCAATTTGCAGGTCGGGTTAGCGCAGCGTAGCCCGACACTCGTCAGACGTAAGCCTGAATAAGCCTGCCCACGGCGTTATACTCGGGGGCTTATTCCGGCCTACAGCTGCATTTCTACTCAGGAACGAGGGCATTACTCAACAACCTTGCCGCCTGCTACCTTTTGTTTGCCTTTAAGACCGATAGCAAATTTGGTCAGATATTCATTCGGTTTGGTACCGTCAAAAGCAATACCGTCGATAAAGTCAGAACTCGGCGCTCTAAAGCCTGTTTCCTTTTCAGAAGGAAAGTCGCTGGCTTTGGCTTTGCCTTCGGCAATCAGCGCTTGAGCGGCTTTCATGTAAATATCAGGACGGTAAACTTTCTTGGCAGTCTCCATATACCAGGAATCCGGTTTTTGTTCATTGATTTGTCCCCAGCGGCGCATTTGTGTTAAATACCATATCGCATCACTGTAATAGGGATAGGTTGCGTTATAACGGAAAAATACGTTGAAATCAGGTAAAGGCCTTTTATCGCCTTTTTCATATTCAAAAGTGCCTGTCATACTGTTTGCAATAACATCATAATCAGCGCCGACATACTGTTTTTGAGATAACATTTCGGATGCTTCAGGACGATTTTTGTTGTTTTCTGCATCCAGCCACATTGCGCCGCGTATCAGAGCTTTGATTATCGCAAGGTGCGTATTTGGGTTTTTTTCTGCAAATTCCTTGGTCACCCCAAAAACTTTTTCTGGGTTATTTTTCCAGATTTCATAATCACTGATAACTGGTACACCAATCCCTTTAAATACAGCTTGTTGATTCCATGGTTCGCCGACGGAATACCCGACAATAGTGCCTGCTTCCAGGGTAGCAGGCATTTGCGGTGGCGGCGTTACCGACAATTTTGCCTCGGCATCAATCTGACCGGATGTGTCTTCAGGAGGCGCATAAAACCCGGGCTTGATACCGCCGGCTGCCAGCCAATAACGCAATTCATAATTATGTGTTGAAACAGGAAAAACCATTGCCATATTGAATGGTTTGCCTGCACTTTTGTATTTTTCAACGACAGGTTTTAGGGCGTCTGCTTTAATAGGGTGTACCGGTTTTCCGTCTTTCATGGGTATTTGAGGTTTCATTTGCTTCCAGACATCATTGGAGACGGTAATGGCATTACCGTTTAAATCCATACTAAATGCAGTCACGATATCCGCTTTGGTACCAAATCCTATCGTTGCACCAATGGGTTGCCCGGCTAACATATGCGCGCCGTCCAGTTCACCATTAATAACGCGGTCCAGTAATACCTTCCAGTTGGCTTGCGCTTCAACTTGAACGGAAAGCCCCTCATCCTCGAAATAGCCTTTTTCATAAGCTACCGCTAATGGCGCCATATCTGTCAATTTAATGAAGCCTAGTTTCAAACTATCTTTTTCCAGGTTTTCAACTGCGACGACACTGGATGCAAAGCTTAGTGTTGCAATGGTGGTTACAGTAGTAAGCGCTGTAACCCATTTTTTAATAGTAAAATTTTCAGCTTGTTTCATGATAGATCCTGTAAGAGGAAGTGTTCAGGCAAAAAAAAACGTCTCAAAACCGAATGTCATTAATGACACAACGATTAATTCGACGCCTTTGTCAATTGCTCAGCTTTGAGCGGATTTTTAGCTCCAACATTGAAGCCTCGTAAATATTAAAGCATTAGTTGTGCCAATAATGATAAAAAGTATTTTGATCGATTAATTTTCAATTAATACATGTGCTTATTAATTTTTTGTGCTAATAAAAAGGGCGTTGATCGCAATGACGAGGATAAATGGGTGTTAATGCATTGCTCTAGTAATGTGCGGCTGTTTATCTGTTTTGCACCAAACAAGAACTTTTTTGAGATTGTTTGCAATTAAAACAAAAAACTCACAATCGCTTTTAATCGGCCGTTTCCTATTACCGGTATGGCCAGCATACTGCTCAGGCTATCGAGTTCGGGATTGTAATCAGGCTCATGATTGCCGGTAATGACCGGCATGCCAGTTAACCAGACGCGACCGAGCGCGCCTTCACCTTTGTTAACGGTGATAGTTTCGAAGATTTTTGCCAGATCATTACTGTTTTTACTGTAACCCTCCTGGCAGATGAGTTGCTTGCCTTGTTGATCCGGAATCCATATCTGGATGCGTTTGGCGATAGGTGTGGCTTTAGCTGAAAGGAAGGTCATGATGTAGGTTTGCCGGAGGGTGTCTGAAACAGGAATGCCGATACCCATACTAATGCCCGCCTGTTGGGCATCGCTGGCTCTAATGA
>JBAQEN010000611.1:0-3276 GCA_049286765.1 Methylococcaceae bacterium | reverse complement strand
CCCCGGACAGGCGACTAAATTTGCGTGTTTAATCATTTCACGATTGACTTCCGGCAGCCCGTAAACTGCATCAGCAATCAAGTCTGGACAAGCGTGTTCCATGCCATACCAGCGACTCCATTCTTGTGCGTCTTTCAACCTGAAATCCGCCGAAAGATCTATCACCTTCACTCCATGCGCCAATAACTGTCCAGCCATCAACATCGCTGTACCATTCGGCGTGGCGAAAAACACGACATCACATTGGGCCAGGGTTTCCAGGTCCGGCAAACTGAATACCAGATTGATATAGCCGCGCAGACCGGGATACAGTGAATCAACCCTTAATCCCGCATCGGTGCGTGAAGTTACCACTGCCACTTCAACTTCCGGATGCAAGGCTAAAATCCGTAAAAGCTCAACACCGGTATAACCCGTCCCGCCAACGATACCTGCATGAATCATTTATTTCATCCTATTAACACATTGTTTATAAAAATAACCAAGGCATATAATAACCGCATCCCGGTTTTTACAGAACTCGACTGATACAGTTTTCCGAATCTATGCGCGCTATCGAAATTGTTGCGGGGGCTTTAAAGCCAACCGAACGCCCCATCCCCCAACCTTCAACCAATCAAGTACTCATTAAAGTCGCCGCCGCTGGCATTAATCGCCCCGATGTCATTCAGCGCAAAGGTTTATACCCTGCACCGCCCGGCGCATCCGACATACCGGGACTGGAAATTGCCGGAACCATCGTTGCGCTGGGTGAAAACATCAAGCATCTAAAAACAGGTAACACGGTCTGCGCATTAGTCACCGGCGGCGGTTATGCCGAGTATTGTCTTGCTTCTGCTGCTTTATGCTTACCCGTACCCGAAGGCTTATCGCTTATTCAAGCCGCAGCCTTGCCTGAAACTTTTTTCACGGTTTGGAGCAATCTGTTTGACCGCGCCCGATTATTGCCGAATGAAACCCTGCTGGTACATGGCGGAACCAGTGGCATAGGCACCACGGCAATACAACTGGCCAGGGTTTTTGATGCCAGGGTCATCGTCACTGCGGGTTCTGATGCAAAATGCAACGCCTGCATAGAACTTGGTGCCAATGCCGCTATCAATTACAAGAGCCAGGATTTTGTAGAAGAAATCAAACAGCTTACCGGCCATCAAGGCGTCAATGTCATACTCGATATCATAGGCGGCGACTATTTCCCCCGCAATCTGCAATGTATGGATTATGATGCGCGACTGCTACAAATCGCCATTCAAAACGGCGCGAAAGCTGAAATCAATTTATTACCCGTTATGCTAAAACGACTTACGATAACGGGATCGACATTAAGAGCCAGAGACGATGCCTTTAAAGCCGAAATTGCCCAAAAACTGCATAAAAACGTCTGGCCTTTATTAGCGGCCGGTACAATCAAACCCATTATTGACTCAACCTTTGCTTTGGGCGATGCTGCAAAAGCTCATGAATTCATCGAAAGCAGCCAGCACATCGGCAAGATCATCTTAACGGTATAACAAAATGACCTATACAACACTTGTTTCTGCTGCAACTTTGCAGAAAAACCTTGATAACCCCAACTGGGTTATTGTTGACTGCCGCTTTTCCCTATCCGATGCGGAAGCAGGCGCTTACGCTTATCGCCACGGACATATACCTGATGCCCGTTACGCACATCTGGATAAAGACCTGTCGTCTGCGATCACCGATTATACAGGCCGCCATCCCCTTCCCAACTTCAGACTGTTGGCACAAAAACTGGGGACTTGGGGTATAAACAACAATAGTCAAGTGGTTGCATACGACGATGCCGGTGGCGCGTTTGCAGGACGCTTATGGTGGTTATTACGTTGTTTGGGGCACGAACACGTTGCTGTGCTGGATGGCGGCATCAAATACTGGCAAAAACTCGGGTTTCCGGTTAACACCACCTTACCCGCCATTAAGCCCGCAATCTTCAGACCCTATGTAAACACCGCCTGCTGGCTTAATGCCTTACAAGTTCAAAATGGACTCGCGCAAGGATCAATATGCCTGATTGATGCCAGGACCCCCGAACGCTATCGCGGCGAACAGGAACCCATCGACCCCGTCGCCGGCCATATTCCCCACGCCTTAAACCTCGCTTTTCAATTAAATCTTGATAAGTCCGGCTTATTTTTATCCACCGAACAACTGCGCGATCAATTTAGCCGGCTAATCGGCGATGCCGCGCCTGAACAGGTAGTTCATACCTGCGGCTCGGGTGTAACCGCCTGCCATAATGTGCTGGCAATGGAACATGCCGGGTTAACCGGCTCCAAACTTTATGCAGGCTCCTGGAGCGAGTGGATCAGGGATAAGAACCGGCCAGTTGCAGTAGGATGACTATGGAGATTCAATCCGAAGTACAATTGTAACCCTATCGATAAGTTTTTATTTTGATGTTGATAAAAAGTATTCCTATTAATAAAGGCTCATCAACGCCCTAAGGAATCTTCTAAAAAATCTCGCAATTCGACCAACTCAGTTTTTTTCCAATAGGGTAACGAACGGATCGAGATTGTGTTGCACAAACTTAATCAACGACCTCAATAACGCTCAACTTTCAAATCCAGAGGCGGCTCTCTTAAAACTGACCAATAACCTGGCAGCTCCGGAATTAATGATGACAGCCAGCGCCATGAATATGGCCATGAGACATTTCTTCCTGAGTTGCAGCCCTTACCTCAATAACCTCTACATCGAAGGTCAGGGCAAGTCCTGCCAGAGGGTGATTACCATCAATAGTAATATCATCTCCATCAATGTTAACTACTGTTACGACCCCGGTGCCGGAGCTCACATCCGCATGAAACTGCATACCGACTTCAATGTTATCAATGCCCTCAAACATTTCCCGGGAGATAACCTGAACCATTTCGTCCATAAGTTCTCCATATGCATCTTCAGCAGGAATGCGCACATTAAATTTGTCGCCGGGAGCTTTGCCATGCAACGCTTTTTCCAGTCCGGAAATAATATTTCCACCGCCATGTAGATAAACTAATGCCTCATCACCGATAGAACTATCGAGCACTTCGCCGTCATCGTTAGTCAGCGTGTAATGTATAGAAACAGCCGTATTGTCAGCTACTTGCATGATAAAACCTTATTCATAATTAAAAAGACGACGACTATGATATAGATTTAAAAGGAGTTTGTCTGAAAAAAATACACCTGTCTGAAATTGGGTAGCATTTTCATCATCTACCGATCCGGATAAGTTTTGTCCTGGCATACGTAGGGCGTGCTATGCGCGCC
>JBAQEN010000610.1:0-6542 GCA_049286765.1 Methylococcaceae bacterium | reverse complement strand
CCTAACACCATCGCGGAAACCAAAGCGGCAACACCCGCATTGACATGGATAACAATACCGCCGGCGAAATCCATTACGCCTAAATCAGCTAGCCAGCCGCCACCCCATATCCAGTGACAAATCGGCATATAAACAATAATCAGCCATAGACCACTAAACCATAATGTCGCCGAGAATTTCATGCGTTCTACAAAAGCGCCGACAATTAAAGCCGGAGTAATGATGGCAAAGGTCATCTGAAACATAAAATAAACGGTTTCAGGAATATCGCCTGTCAATGCCCCGGTTCCTATGTCAGGCAGAAATACTTTGGAAGCCCCACCTATGAGCTTTTGCAGGTCAGCGCCATTGGCAAAGATAAAACTGTAAACACCAGCGAGCCAAAGAATGGAAACCATACAGGTTATGGCGAAACACTGCATTAACACCGATAACACATTTTTGCTTCTAACTAATCCGGCATAAAATAAAGACAAACCGGGTATTGTCATAAACAAAACCAACGCGGTAGAGGTTAATATCCAGGCCGTATTGGCCTGATTCAGTTGATCCGCTATCGCCAGTTCAGGGAGTAATAGACAGCTTGTAAACAGCTTTTTATTAAAGTCAAATAAAATCATTATTTACTAAAGCTCCTAAGCTCTGTTGACATTACAAAATAATTAAGCACTATCTACAAATAGTGCCTGAGAAAAGTAACCCGCTGATGTAGCGAGTGGGTTTACCAAATGTCAACAGAACCTAGATGGCATCCTCTCCGGTTTCGCCCGTTCTAATACGAATAACCTGTTCCAGATCAGACACAAATATTTTGCCATCGCCAATTTTCCCTGTATTAGCCGCTTTAACAATTGTGCCAACTGCCTTTTCTACCATTTCATCAGCAACGGCAATTTCCATCTTAACTTTAGGTAGAAAGTCGACTACATACTCAGCGCCCCTATACAACTCGGTATGTCCTTTCTGGCGCCCAAAACCTTTAACTTCGGTTGCAGTAACGCCTGCAACTCCAATTTCAGATAATGCCTCCCTTACATCATCCATTTTGAATGGTTTAATAATTGCTGTTATTAATTTCATTTTAGCTTCCGGTTATTGTTTAGTAAAAATTATTGCTTTTACAAGCAGCAATAATACACATTATAAATCAACATACAATCATTGGCCGGGTTTATAGTGCCAAAATTTATCGATGCAGTAGATGTTTTTATAGATTATCAAAATCGGCTCAAAGTTATCGGAAATCGGAAAAATGTTATCAAGCTAAAATTGAAACAAAAACAACAAAGGCCCTTCAGATTATAACCCATAGATTTTACGTAGATACAAGTCAGACTCCAGTTGCTGCAAATTCGCACGTTAGCTGCTGATTATGCGAATAAGGCCGCAATTTCAAAGCATAATTATGATTGAACTTAGGTCTGCTCTGCGATAATTTGACGGGAATGAGTAATAATGTTAGACATTCTCTTAGTCTATTTCTATAATCCGACTCGGTGCTATTTATAACAGTTGGGTGTATTTAAAAGAAGACTTATCCAAAAACAACTTGACTCCGGAGGAACAACTTATGAAAAAATTATTATTTCCTGTTTTTTGTTCGGTATTGGTCAGTTCTTGTGCAACACAAAGTCAACAGACAAAAACGGAAGGCACAGCAATAGGGTGCGCTACTGGCGCAATTATCGGAGGTCTTGCCGGCTGGGCTATTAGCGGTAATGCAACGGGGGCGGCAATTGGTGCTGGCGCCGGAGGGCTTACCGGTTGCGCAGGAGGTTATTTGTACGCTGACAATCTCGATAACCGGCGTAAGGAATTAGCAGGAAAAGAGAATGACCTTGATGCCCAGATAAAGTATGTAACAGATGTCGGGAATGATACGCAACAGTACAATCAGGATCTTAAGTCAAAAATTGCGGATTTTGACCGAAAAGTGTCCGAATTACAATCAGAAGCCGGAAGTCAGGAAAGCGCCCGTAAGGAGCTCGAACACGAAATTAATGCAGAGCGGCAACAGTCCCAGCAAGCTTCGGCGAAGCTCCAGAAAGCTCTGAATACCTCAAAAGCGTTTCGTTCTACTCAGGGTAAGCAGTCGGCCGAACTGGATACTGAAATCAAGAAACTTGAAAACGATCTCGAACAGTTGCAAAAAAACAGTAATGCGTTGGCATCGTTAAGTCAACGAATCTAGTCGTATTTCATAATCGTTTCATTTTCTACACAATTGAGCGATAAACGCTTGGGAGGAAAGATGCGAAAGGAAACTTGCGTTTTGATTCTATTGTCCAGTTTTATAATGGTTGGCTGCAGGAGCGCTTTGTTGGATACAATGCGGGAAAATGAGGAGAGAGAGAAGCGCTTAGTTGTTAAAAATGAACAGCTTCGCACTCTTGAAGCTCAAAATCAGAATCTATTGCTAGAAAAAGAAAAACTGGCATCGGATTTGGATCAACAAACAATGACTTTAAATGAGTTGAATACACGATTAAATGACTTAAAATTAGAAAATTCCAGAATTAAAGCAGCTACTGACGCAGAGAAAAGAAAGAAGGCAAAAGCGGCGCGCAGCCTGGAGCGATACTCCAAAGAAGTTCAAACTCTGAGTAGCGATAATGATCTCACTATTCAGGAAAAAGAAAAAAAAATTAAGGAACTAAAGAAAAAAATCAAAGAAAATTTACAGAAAGAATTTTAATAAACGGCTACGGATTTTCTTCGAAAATTACGCGGTGTCAAAAACAATTTTAGGCTTCCAGATCAAATCAGGATAGCTCAAAGTTTAGGGAGCCTCTAAAAATTGCTTTTTTCATAATATTGACGAATATAAGTCGTTGAAATTTATAAGCTCCAATATTTAAAATTGAATTAATAGAGGCACCCTTTAGTCTTTTTTCAAAAAATATAGATTACGGCTAATCAATGAGCGCTATCGGAGTAATTGAATGAAATGGTTTCTGACTATTGCATTGGTTTTTATAACTGTTACTGCTGGAGTTTGCCTTTGGTACGAAGACTCTTCTGATTTTATAATAAAAAAGCCCATTTCTCCGGAAAAGGATTTTTGGTCGGAAAATGATGATATTTTAATTTACCTTGAAGCAATCACGCGCATCAAAAATCATGCTTTGTACTTGGACTCCGAAATCAAAAGAAAGGCGATTATTCAGGAATCGCTCAAGTCATATGTAGAAAAAGCAGACCGGTTCGCAGCTTATCTGACTGCTGACGAATTTAAGAAGTGGAAAGGAGCTCAAGGCGACCAGTATGTCGGAATCGGCATGGAGATTGAAAAAGACAGGGGGGGGCAGATTGTTTGTCTTCCTTATCCTGGCAGCCCTGCAGAACAAGCCGGCATCCGAGCTGGAGACCGGTTGATAAGTATTGACGGAGTGCCGGTTCGTGACAGGTCTATTCTGGCAATTGGAACCATGGCAAGGGGTGAGCAGGGGACAAGGGTGAAGCTGGTAATTACCTCCACGGGCGAGGAAACGAGGCAAATCAGTATAAGTCGTTCTGCTGTTTCATTAGCAAATGTAACGATTTCAGACAGTGAAAATATCCCGGTAATTAAAATACTTGCTTTTACCCGCGATACAAAACTTAAACTTGAAAATGCGCTCACCAATATTGACAAAAACAGCCCTCTTGTAATTGACCTGCGAGGTAATGCAGGTGGTGACTTGTTTGCCGCCATAGATTCCGCAAAGCTGTTTTTGGATGATCATAAACAAATTGTATCTATCAAAACACGTCTGGGTATTGAAAAATATCAGAGCGGAGACTTCGCTGTTAATACCAGCTCACCCCTGTTTCTTTGGCAGGACGAAGGGACGGCAAGCGCAGCAGAAGTTTTTATCGCAGCATTGACCAGCAATAAACGAGCAGTATCCATCGGAAAGCAAAGCTTTGGCAAGGGTACGAAACAGGAAGTTTTCGAATTAAGTGATGGCTCGGCGCTTTTCATAACAAATGGTTATTTACAAACCCCCGATGCAATTTTTTTTGACGGCAAAGGATTAAATCCGGATTACCCAGTCGAATCCCCCAAACCTAAAACCCTGGATTTCCTGGTCAAGGTTAACGAATTGTTAAAAACGCGGAAATGATATTAAGCGGCGAGTTATATTGACTGTTGAGCGTGCATGAAACACTTAGGCAATTTCATTATCTGCCGTTGAGGGACGAAGACATAATTGCACCGGCCAAGATCATCATATTTGTGTGTACTTTCAACGTTGAGTTTTAGATTTGATGCCCTTATATCATCTACAATTAAACCTCAACTAAAGGTCATGCCATGAGTACGCTGCATATTGTTTGCCCCCACTGCATTACGGTAAATAGAATTTCATCCGAGCGTTTGGCCCAACATCCCCGTTGCGGTCAATGTAAAGAAACTTTGTTTACCGGGCATCCTCTAGTATTAACCGGCCGAAATTTTCAACAGCATATTGCACGAAATGACATTCCTGTTGTTGTCGATTTCTGGGCGGACTGGTGCGGTCCATGCAAGATGATGGCGCCATCCTATGAGCAGGCAACTGCGGCACTTGAACCTCAGATACGCTTAGCCAAACTCAATACCGAACAGGAACAAAGTATTGCAGCTCAATTTAACATTCGCAGTATTCCTACCCTGATAATATTCAAAACTGGTCGTGAAATTGCTCGCCAATCCGGCGCCATGAACACTACCGATATTGTCCGCTGGATCAACAGTCATATTTGAACTCTATGTAATCCATCGCCGTAGCTAAATTTAGCAATCTCTACAATAAAAAGGCTCTTAACCAAACTGCCTCAGATCGGTGTTTTTCACTCGACCGTAGTATTAAACTTGGATAGCTATAACCAAAGCCAAAATATCGAAGAGCAGCTATGTCAATCGAGTTTGGCCACTAAAGCATCCCGCAATCTTATTCGATTATACGATTGCGGCATACACCGGAGAGCAAAATCAAACTGATTTTGCTTGCTGCTGAATAGCGTCTCATACAGAAAGTTATTTTTTCAAAAACGCTGCCATAGCCATAGCACGATCAGCGGCGACTTTTTGCACATGGGGACGGGTTTCTATCAACTGCATATAGGTTGCAACAGTAGGAATATGCGCTAATACACTATCACAGCCATAGATATTTTGACTGGCCATACTAACTATGAAGAAATGCAACCACGCAACACAATCTGCTGCTGTATAAGTACCACCGGCGATATACGGGGAAAATTTAGCCAGCCGTGCCAGCCCTTTCAAGCCAATAGCTAACCGTGCTTTTACTTCATTTTTGGTTTCTTCAGATACAGTACCACCAAAAAATGCTTCTTTATACAAGCGCCGGGCGTGCAATTCCACATTTAGTTCCAAATGTTGTATCAATTCCCGGCATTTTGCCCGCTCGAAACTATCGGCTGGATAAAGTGGTTTTTCAGGATAAGTTTCTTCCAAGTATTCAAGAATAACTTGAGATTCTGACAAGCGTCCTTGTGGAGTTTCAATAAAGGGAATTTTTCCAAGCGGGGAGCGCTTCAAAAGCGCTTCATCTTGCGAGGGGAGCACTTCTTCTTCTGTGAAAGGGATTTCTTTTTCAAGTAATACTAGCTTGGTTTTATTGTAATAATTGCTAAAACCAACTCCGCATAAATTAATCATGACAATTCTCCAATATTTGATATGAATTAATGTAGTTTGAAATGCGATATTAAAGATTAACGGTAAAGCCAGTAACTCTCAGCATGGAATCTGGATGCAATAACTTAACCTTCTAAAATCAGCATTATCGGCCACGCTTCTGCTGAATATAGTTGTGACCGATTGAAGAACCCTACCATAAATTCCTCGGCCTCTGTCAAATTACGAATGATGCGCTTCCTTTGTTAAGGCGCCAACCTTCAATGATGCAGGTAATCGATTAAACACGGTGGAAATGTCTCCATGAAGAGTCTCTGTGGTGAACTCCGGTTGCCAGGTTAATCTTTTGGAATGAAAATAACCCATGTGAGCTTATATTTTTTTGTGGGAGCCGCATACTTCGCGGCTAAAACCGCTCCGATAAATCCATTTTGTCCAGGTTATTTAGCTATCGTTTCTTATCGGCAAATCTAACGGCGGCAACCTTGCGTAACTCTTCCAACAACAGCATTCCCAATGCGAAGGGCAGCACAAACAGCCAGACTTCCGGCGCTATGGGTGCTGTTCCAAAAATCAAATTGCCCCAATCGGTGTAATCAATGACCAGAACCAGTACAATTTCCAGGGCGATACCCCAGAGGATAATGCGGTTGTCGAACAGTTGCCCACTGAATAGACTGCGTCCCGGCGATTTGCAAAGAAAAACATTGACGATTTGCGTGACGATGATGGCGCTAAAACAGGCAGTAGTCGCTTGCAGATATAAAGAATCATAAGCTTCCAGACTTTCACCCCAATGCCAACCGCCGCCGTGCAACACATAGAAATAAGCGCCCATAGCAACAATTGCTTCCAGAATACCTAAAAAAAGATACGCGTGTACTAGCAAACGCCAGTCGAGCAGCCGTTCTTT
>JBAQEN010000609.1:0-11789 GCA_049286765.1 Methylococcaceae bacterium | reverse complement strand
ATAAACAATAGCTGTCAGTAACCAGACCACTGTAACTAAAGCCACAGCATATAAGGGATTGTCAAGAGTCAATTGAAACCAATCAGAAAGAGTGGTTTTGATGATGGGTAAATATGTTTCCATAAGTATGTTTCTCAATAAAAATGTCTGTAATATGTTGATTGAATTTGTAATTTAAATATCTAATAAGCTGATTTTATTCATGGTTCAACAAGGCTCTCCTGGACTTAGCCGAAGGGGCCGTCCCGAACAAATAAAAGACCTCATTGCGAATAGGAAATCAACACAAGCCTTTCGTCCTGAGCTTGTCGAAGGACTTAATCTGATTCGTATAGCCTTGCCCCGAAGCTTGCCGCATCCGCAACAATAGAATTAAAACTCGATACCCTGTTCAGCTTTAATGCCCTGTTTATAAGCATGTTTTATCATTGTCATTTCAGTTACTGTATCGGCAATTTCAATGACTTCCGGTGCCGCATTGCGGCCCGTCAGAATTAAATGCAGCCAGGACGGTTTTTCATTGCGAATAAAATCGGCAATTTCCTGGCCTGAAATCCACTGATAACCACAGCAATAATTAATTTCGTCCAGTAAAACCACATCAAACTCTCCGGAAAGAATTTTCTGTTTACTGAGCTCCCATATTTCCCGGCTGGTTTTAACATCCTGCTCAGGATTTTTAGTATCCCAGGTAAAGCCATCGCCCAACGCGTGCCATTCAATATTTTCAAAGCGCTCAGCCGCCTTTTGCTCGCCAGTTTGCCATTGCCCTTTGATATACTGGATAACACAGACTTTCATGTTCCAGCCCGCGGCACGGAAAACCATCCCTAATGCACTGGACGATTTGCCCTTGCCTTCGCCGGTATTAACGACAACCAGCCCTCGCCGTCTATCTCTCGATTTCATGAACCATTCCGTAATTTGATTAATTACCCTCCAAAACCGGCACGCCCTTTTTCATGTTGAACGCATTCAACGCTTTCAATCATGCTAAAGTTGCCCTATTCTTTACGCCATTTATTGTAACCTTTAATAAAGACATTATGACCGAAGCAACTGTTTTATTTTCCGACGCAAAACAAGTCATCCCAGGCGGCGTAAATTCGCCGGTACGTTCTTTTAGCGGCGTAGGCGGCACGCCTGTATTTATCGACCATGCCGCCGGCGCTTACATCTACGACAGCATGGGCAAGCGCTATATCGATTATGTCGGCTCCTGGGGACCAATGATTTTAGGCCATGCCCATCCTGACGTTATTGCTGCGGTTAAACTGTCTGCTGAAAAAGGCCTGAGTTTCGGCGCGCCGACCGAAATTGAAACACAGATGGCCAGGCGAGTTTGTGAGCTGGTGCCGTCTTGTGATCTGGTCAGAATGGTCAGCTCCGGCACCGAAGCTACGATGAGCGCCATCCGTTTAGCCAGAGGCTATACCGGCCGGGATAAAATCGTTAAATTTGAAGGTTGTTATCACGGTCATTCAGATTCATTACTGGTTAAAGCCGGTTCCGGCGCTTTAACTTTTGGCGTACCGAGCTCACCCGGCGTACCCTCGTCTGTTGCTGCCGACACCCTTACCTTAACCTATAACGATAGCGAGTCGGTCAGCAAGCTGTTTGCCGAAATAGGCGAACAAATCGCCTGTATTATTGTTGAACCGGTCGCTGGCAATATGAACTGCATTCCACCTGTGGCTGGATTTTTAGAAACCTTGCGCCAGGTCTGCGATGACTATAACAGCGTGCTGATCTTTGATGAAGTGATGACAGGATTCAGGGTCGGACTGAATGGCGCGCAAGGAATTTATAACATCAAACCGGATTTAACCACACTGGGTAAAATCATCGGCGGTGGCATGCCGGTTGGTGCTTTTGGCGGGCATCGTAAAATCATGGAATATCTTGCTCCGCTCGGCCCTGTTTATCAGGCGGGTACCTTGTCCGGCAATCCTGTTGCGATGGCGGCCGGCTTAAAAACGCTGGAATTAATTGCCCAACCCGGTTTTTATGAATCATTGACTGCAAAAACCGAAAAACTGACGTCCGGTCTGAAAGCCCTCGCTCATCAAGCAGGCATTGCCCTGACGACTAACGCTGTAGGCGGCATGTTCGGCCTGTTTTTCAGCGCGGAACAACAAGTCACTACGTTTGCACAAGTCATGCAGTGCGATCAAAACCTATTCAAACGCTTTTTTCATGCTATGCTGGATGAAGGCGTCTATCTGGCTCCTTCTGCGTTTGAAGCGGGTTTCGTTTCTGCCGCGCACCGTGATGAAGACCTGGAAATAACCCTCGATACCGCTGAGGCAATATTCAAGGCGATTGCCAAGAATTAAGCAGAATCAAGGAATGGACTTTATCTATAACCTATCCCCGGCTTTAATAATAGCTTTCATCAGCCTGCTGGCAGGCGCAATAATGATGCGCCTGTTAACGCTCAAAGATAAAAGCACTATTGCAAAACTCTCGACCGACCTTGCTGTATCGGAGGAGAAATTAAAACAATTCCAAAATAAAGAGGCTGAATTCAGGCAATTACAACAGCTCTATTTAGAAACCAGAACAAAAAATGTTGAATTGCAAACCCGCATGAATGAGCAAATGAAAAATGCGGCGGAAAAATTGGCCTTGTTAAAAGATGCAGAAACTCGTCTAAACACGCAGTTTGAAAATTTGGCCGGTAAAATTTTCGACGAACGCAGCAAACAATTTACTGAATACAATAAAACCAGTCTGGACCACATCGTTAAACCGTTGCGCGAGCAGTTAGGCGAATTCAAGCAACGCATCGAAACGGTTTACGACAATGAAAACAAGGACCGTATTTCCCTGCGTGAAGAAATTATCTCGTTAAGGCGCGATACCGCGCAAATGAACCAGGAAGCCCTTAACCTGACGCGCGCCTTGAAAGGCGATAAAAAAACCCAGGGCAACTGGGGCGAAATGATACTGGAAACTGTGCTGGAAAAATCCGGGCTGCGTAAAGGCATAGAGTACGAGACGCAGGGCGCATTCCGGGATGAAGATAACAAACTGTTCAAGCCCGATGTGATAGTCCGTTTGCCTGAAGACAAGGATGTCATTATTGATTCAAAAGTGTCCTTGCTGGCTTATGAACGGCACTGTTCAACCGAGGACGATGAGGAACGCATAGCCGCGTTAAAACAGCATACTGAAGCAGTTCGAACACACATTAGAAGCCTGAGCACGAAGGACTACACCGGACTGAAAGGCTTGCGTTCTCTGGATTTTGTCTTGTTATTCATGCCTATAGAAGCCGCCTTTATCGCCGCTTTTCAGGCCGATGAACGTTTGTTTACCGATGCCTTTGAGCATAAAATCATTGTAGTCACACCGACCACGTTATTAGCAACGCTACGCACTATCGAAAATATCTGGCGTTATGAACGCCAGAACGAAAATGCTAGAGCGATAGCCGATAAGGCGGGCATTATCTATGACAAGATACGCGGCTTCGTCGAAGACCTTGATAAATTGGGCAAGCAGTTAAGCACCGTTCATACGACTTACGACGGCGTTATGAATAAATTAACCCAGGGCAACGGCAATTTGATTCGCCAGGCGAGCAGCTTTGTTGATCTGGGTGTTAAAGTCAAGAAAACACTGCCTAAAAGTATTACCGATCAGGCGGGGATTGAGACAGATGAGGGTTAGAATTCTCTCGCGTTTTGTAACTATTCAGCGGGTTTCAAAGCAGTGGTTTTATGCGACTAAGGCCATTAATCGCGACGAGGGAGCCGCTCCCACTACTAATGCAGCAAGCGGCTTTAGATTAAGCCGTATGTTTAATTACATCCCGACAAAACATTCTATTTGACTTTTTTTTAAGACTGGTTTAGTGTTCGGTCCAGTGGAAGTAGGGGCATCATTTTATTATCCTTTCCTACCTTTGCATCTGGGTTAATAGCAGAAACACAGGCCGTGTTATCATTCAGCCGGAGTGGTTATGGATTGTTTCACCCATTCAACAGAACATCTACTCGCGGAATTAGAGCGAGTCGATTTGCTTATTCAAGCCCAAGTTGCCAGGGCAAGGCAACTCCATGTCGACGATGAACAGTTCCGGGGACTTTATATTTCCGAACAGGAACTGGATGCTCTTCTGAAACAACCCATTGGTCGGCCGCGCTGGTATCAGGCAAATAGTTCCGTTGCGCAACCGGAATTGGCGCTCTATCAACTAAAACAGCAGATTGAGCTGCGGAAGCAGGCAACCCTTGATAAAGGCATCGAGCTAAGGTTTGATGCGCTTCAACAAATTTTCCAGCTGGATGACTTTGAGTCTGATGTGCTGCTGATCTGTCTCGCAATTGAGCTGGACCTGCGCTACGAAAGGCTTTATGCCTACCTTCAGGATGATGTCACCAAAAAGAAACCCGGCGTCGATCTGGTGCTTAACTTGTTGCAACTTTCTGCCGCAGAAAAACTAAAAGGCATGCAAAGTTTTTACGAACATGCCCCCTTGCTAAGCAATAACCTTGTTGTGTTTTCCAGCGACCCTGCGCAGCCCGATCAGCCTTTACTCGCAAAATCACTAAAATTAAACACCCGGATAGCGCACTATTTACTGGGATCGGATGCAATTGATGAAAAAATTCGTTCAACAGTGACGATGGCTAGGCTAGACCCATCGGACTGCCCGGACGAGTATCATCTTGACCAGAGCCTTATGGGTAGATTCAGCAGCCTGTTGAAAGAAGGATGGGCATCCGGCGCTGCCACTATCAATCTTATCGGTTCTTATGACCTAGGAAAGCAACGAATTGCTGAAACGCTCTGTCGTGAAGCTGGCTTGAATTTGCTGGTTGTTGATCTTGAGCAGCTGATCGCGGATAAAGAAACTTTTTCGGAAAATAGGCTTCGCCTTATTAGCCGGGAAGCCTTGTTACAACGAGCCGCAATTTACTGGAAGGATTTTGACGCGCTGCTCGATCACCAGCACAAGCCACTGTTGGACACATTTATCCGGCATTTGCAGCTATTTCCCGGTTTGACGTTTCTGGCTGGCGCAACAGCATGGCAGCCGCCTGGCGAACTACGCGCTACACCCTACCTGCAAGTCCAGTTACCCAGGTCAACGTTTGCAGACCGCACAAGAATATGGTCGGCATCACTCGGCAATGATCTTTCCGCCCAAACTGATTTCGATATTGCTGCCTTGGCGGGCAAGTTCAAATTTACCGGCGGGCAAATTCAGGATGCCGCAGCGACCGCAAAAAATCTTGCCAGGTGGGAGGATTCGAAAACCGGCAAGATCACGATGAAGCAACTCTACGAGGCTTGCCGCCTACATTCCAACCAGAAGCTGTCGACTCTGGCGCGTAAAATCACACCCAAATACCAATGGCATGATATTGTGCTGCCACCCGATAGAACAGAACAACTACGGGAAATCTGCAACCATGTCAAATACCGGGATCGCGTTTATAGCGAATGGGGATTTGACCGGAAGTTGGCGATGGGTAAGGGATTGTGCGTCCTGTTCGCAGGCCCGTCAGGCACAGGCAAGACGATGGCCGCCGACATCATTGCCGGTGAATTGGGCCTGGATCTCTATAAAATAGACCTGTCTACTGTCGTAAGCAAGTATATCGGCGAGACGGAAAAGAACCTTTCAAAGATTTTTACCGAGGCTGAAACGTCCAATGCCATCCTGTTTTTCGACGAAGCCGATGCACTGTTTGGCAAGCGCAGCGAAGTCAAGGATTCCCATGACCGTTACGCCAACATCGAGACCGGTTACCTGCTCCAGCGCATGGAAGAGCATGAAGGTGTCGTCATCCTGGCGAGCAACTTTCGCAAGAACATGGATGAAGCCTTTGTCCGGCGTTTGCATTTTACTGTCGAGTTTCCGTTTCCCAACGAAGAGGACCGGCGCAGAATCTGGGAGGGAGTCTGGCCGGAAACCACGCCGCGCGATCCTGCACTGGACATGGGGTTTCTGGCCGGTCGGTTCCAGTTTACCGGCGGCAACATCCGCAATATCGCCCTGTCAGCAGCATTTCTGGCGGCGGATGATAGCGGTGTAGTGGAAATGCAGCATCTGCTACGCGCCACTCAGCGGGAGTACCAGAAAATGGGGAAAGTTGTTTCCGAGTCCGACTTCAGATTGCAGTCTATTGACTTGATTGCGATTGGCAGAGGCTAATTTGAAGTGAGCGTTTGGGTAAATAAATGTCAGATACTTCCTGGATCAATAAACCGGGATAAAAGCACAGAATAAACTTTAAAAATTTAGGAGATGAAAATGGCAAGCACCATCACATTCAGTTTACGCAATAACCAATCGACTGATCTTATTAATGTTAATGTAACGGACTTAGGAACCAATCAACAGGTGAATGGTACTTATACGCTGAATCGGGACGAAAGCGTGGATATTCAAATCGTCGCAGATTCGTGGGGCAAAGGAAAAGCCTACTGGGAGTTTTGGAGTACTGATGGAAGTGTCAACAGCAACAAGCAACAGGACAATATCGCAGACGGTGATGAATGTACGCTTGGTTGATGGAAACGAATAAAGAAAAGCTGTTGGGCACCAAGCCCTCAAACAGTTTGTAGCCATAGGAGATTATGTTTATGTCTCAGCAACTTCTGACTGAATCGCAAGAAAAAACAACGCAGCAGCCCGCGCGCAGCAAGCCTTGCCCGGCTTCAACCCAGCCATTTCACTTCGGGCTCACTCCTATCTCTCAACTCCAACGGACATTGGGCAACCGCAATATCGCGCAGTTAATTCAAGCCAAGCGGCTAACACCGGAAGGCAAGATTATCGGCCTTCAGCGAAAACTGACCGTCGGCGCCGCTGATGACCAATACGAGCAGGAAGCCGATCGCGTGGCGCGCCAAGTGATGAACACACCGGATGCGGCAGTTTCAAACTCGATGCAACGCGACATGTCTCCGGAAGAAGACAAGGATAAGATGCTGCAAACCAAGCCATTGGCTGCTTCGATTACTCCATTTCTACAGCGCGAAATTATAAACAATGAGGAGATAGAAGATAAAGAGAAGCCCATCCAGACTAAGCGTTTAAGCGGGATGAGCAGAGGCTCTTTGCAGCGACAGCCCGAAGAAGAAGACAAGGAAAAGATGCTGCAAACCAAGCCACTGGCTTCCTCCATCAATCCATTCGTACAGCGCGGAATGGTAAACAATGAAGAGCTGGAAGATAAAGAGAAGACTATCCAGACTAAATCTGAGAGATCGATGTCCGGCAGCTTCGAGGCTGGAGACAATATCGAAACCCAGGTTAATCAGAGCAAAGGACGCGGCAGTCCCTTGCCGGACCCTGTGCGCGCCTTCATGGAGCCCCGTTTTGGCGTGGATTTCAGCCATGTGCGTGTCTACACCGGCAACGATGCCATACAAATGAACCGAGACGTCGGAGCCCAAGCCTTCACTCATGGCTCGGACATTTACTTTGGTGCGGGAAGCAGCCCTAACAATTT
This sequence comes from Methylococcaceae bacterium, assembly GCA_049286765.1. Classification (GTDB taxonomy): domain Bacteria; phylum Pseudomonadota; class Gammaproteobacteria; order Methylococcales; family Methylomonadaceae; genus JAGXGJ01. Next base: position 4,317 of record JBAQEN010000609.1, on the reverse strand, counting down.
AGAGCTTACCGCGCACGAATTGACGCACGTCGTTCAACAAGCGAGCGTTGCTACCGACTTAATGCAGAATACTTCCTCCGTGTACCGCCAGCAACAGGAGCAAGCCGGACAAGAAAAGTCTACCCTTTTTTCTTCTTATCGGCATGGAGCAAATCAACGTACAAACCATTTCTCAAAAACTCCCATCGTCAGCAACCTGTGCGAGGGACACTTGGTCTCCCGCAAAGCTGAAGTCGACCTTCCCGGGTGGGGCAGCCCTCTGTTTGGTCACGACGACTCGGACGTCACTTTCACCCCGTCAGGGGATTTCCGGACGAAAGACTTCCAGCTCGACATAGCTGAACTAGCCGAGGCTGACCCCCTTGCACAGATCTACCGGGAGCAGAAAGCACTCCTCGCCGGCCAATGGGCGCACTCGGAGATGACAGAGAGGGGCGGCTACGGTGGAATGCTTCGGATCAAAGCTGGTAGTAAGGGTACTGTCGAAATCGTTGTGAAGGCCCATTTCTTTTTCGACGAAAAAGTCAATAATACGTACGACCAGGAATTCGCTTGCTCCTGGGACGTAGAAGCAGATCTTAAGGGAAAGCTGAAGATTAGTAGGCCTCGTCCTCAAATCACGCCAATCGGCGACGACGAGGCGCCTTTCCAACTTGCTGCGCTTAACCCCGATCAGGATCCAGACTCTGGTTCCGTCCAAATATCACCTCAGTTTAACAGCTACCAGTTCACCGATGTCCCGAACGTCACCATTGGGGGCAACATCGACTTAGGAGAGGAAGGCAAGGGCCGCCGGGGCGGCTTCTCCGGGGGCGTAACTCTTGGGAACGAGCAGACATTCCCGCCCGGCGTGCTTGTCCGCACGTTCAACCTGGAGCTCCAGGTCATTGATATTCCGCCCCCCCCGCCGCCAAAGGGAAAAGTGACTATCGGCCCAATCAGCGCGCTGCGTACCTATCCTGTACTATTCCCTCCACCTAAGAATCGTAAAGGGCAGGATACCCTGTCCAGTGGGCAACAAGACAACTTAATTAGGTGGTTTCAAGGGCTTAATGATACAACCAAGGAACAAATCAAAACAGGCGCAACACATATTTCACTCGAGGGGCACGCGAGTACAACTGGCGATCCCGCTATGAACCTGGAACTCTCAGACCGTCGTAAGGAAAACGTAAAGAAAATCCTGAGCAAGTTCGTCGGCAATCGCGCTGTCTTCGACTTCCGGTCACTCGGAGAGTACGAAGCGAAAACTCCGGACGAAGTAGAAAGTCAAGAGGAGCGCACAGTCGTTGTTTCGGTCTGGGAACAGATTTTTGAAGGAGAAAAATAAATCAAAAACATCAATGGGTGATCCGTTTTGATTGATTCCCAACGAATCAATGAGAATAGACGTCTTTTTCTCAAAAGGATATTGTAATAAGGGCTGACATTTATGACTCAAAAGCTTGTGACCGAATCTCCGGAGAAAACGAAGCAGGATGTCGAGCGCCGCGAACCTAACCCGGCTTTTGCCCAGTTATTTCAAGGTAAACTCCATCCTGTCGCCCAACTGCAACGGACGTTGGGCAACCGGAATGTGGCACAGTTGATTCAAGCCAGGCAGCTTACACCAGGAGGCAAGATTATTGGTCTACAGCGGAAACTGACCGTCGGGGCCGCAGACGACCAATACGAGCAAGAAGCCGATCAGGTAGCCCGCCAAGTCATGAACACATCTGATGCTGTGGCCGCAGCATCTGCACAACGCGCACCTTTATTAGCAGGAACACAGGATCCGGCACTACAGACCAAGCCGCTGACCTCATCAATCACACCGGTCGTGCAGCGGCAAAGGGGAAAAGAAAGCGAGGTAGAAGAGGACAAGGACAAAGAAGAGGAAAAAAACGAGTTCCTACAGGCGAAGTCCTTCAGTAAATCGGCCGCCCTTCCCCTTCAGCGGCAAATAGCCACCGAGGATGAGGAAGTAGAACCGGTCCAGGCTAAATCAGCGGGGGCACTGAGTGACACCTTTGAAGCAGGAGCCGATGTCGAAACGCAGGTCAGTCTGAGCAAAGGGCGCGGCAGTCCCTTACCGGACCCTGTACGCGCCTATATGGAGCCGCGGTTTGGCGTGGACTTCAGCCATGTACACGTCCATACCGGCAGCGACGCTCTGCAAATGAATCAAGCCGTCGGCGCCCAAGCCTTCACTCACGGCTCCGACATTTACTTTGGCGAGGGTCGCAGCCCAAACAATTTAGAACTAACAGCGCATGAGTTGACCCACGTCGTTCAACAAACCGGCGGGGCGCCACTGCAGACAAACAGACTTGATGAGGTATCTTCAGCTAATACAGATCCATCCATTCAACGATCCAATGCAGTGCACGGCGTAGGTAAGGAAGAAAAGAAGTTTGACCTTATTTCTTCTGACCCCATTCCTCACGGCGGCACTCCGGGCGTCCTGCTCCGGGACGCCGTCACCCACCAGGTAGTGCGTCGCGATCTTGATCAGAAAATGGCCGAGGATGCCCGGACGGCGGGTGCAGCTCCTGACGCTGCGACGAACCTGGTCGCCTCGCGGACCGTCCTTGCAGACCTATCGGCGGCCAAGCGCCTCGCCGACGAAGTCGAGAGCTATAGCGACGGCGTTAAGAAGGCGGAGCAGAACCACAAGGACGCCTACGGCGGCTCGCTCGCAGTCAATGCCAACACAAAGTTCCAGCTCCAGCTGCTGGCCACAAACTTGCAGGAGACAGACCGCAATCTGGGCGACTTCCAAACGATGTACGCCGCCTGCCGGACAGATTATACCCGGCTGCTCGCCATGACGAACGTGATCGCCGGAGCCCAGCGAGGGGGGCGCCCCGACGAACATGCGTTCGAGACCGTAGCCAAGGATTTCAAGCCGGGCATGCTCAAGCCGCAGGTTGATGATCTCAACCAGAACGACAAAATGTTCCACACGATTATGACTGAGTGGAAAGATTCTCGGAAGAACGTGAACACAATCGCCACCAAGCTCATCCATGAGCAGGGAGAGTCGAGCGCTAAGTTGAATTCGATGTTGAAGATTACCTACTTGCTTCAGGGAATCAAAGCCAAGGAGGAGTCAGACGAAGCCAAGGCAGCGCTGGAGAAGGTCAAGAAAGAGATCGCGGCCGTGGTTGACGGCATAATGCTGGCAGTCTCACTGGCTGGGCGGCTCAACGCGGCCATTGCCGCCGCCCAGAGCAGTGCTCCGGACCCGTTCACGGGTACCGTAATCCCAAAAATCCAGGAGGGCGAGCCGGGCTCGACCTACATTCCCAAGAACATCGGGGATCCGGCCAAACGAGCGGCGCTCAAGGATCTAGGACAGATGCCCGGCGACCCAAGCGTCCAACCAGCAAAGCCCGGAGAAGATTACATCCCGAAGAACCTAGGCGATCCAAGCCGGCGCGAGGCGCGTAAAGAAGTCGGAGACATACCTGACCGCACCGAACGCGATGCCGGCGCGGACGCGCGCAAAAGTCTCGGCGCGGCGGCCGGGCACCTAAAGGGTACCGACAGCGGTGGCGCACTCCCGACCGACCCCAAGCAGATCCTCCAGAAGTTAGGAGATGCGGCTGAAGGGAAGAAAATCGCCGGCCTGGAAGCCGAGATCCAAGCCGCCGACAAGGTTGCCGGCCTGGCCAATGCCCAGTCACAAGTCGCTGAGCTGAAAGCGGCGCAGGCCGAGTGGAAGACCGCGCTGCTGAAGGTGAGCGATCTCGTCAACGGGCTGCTTGAGGCACAGAAGGAGCACCGCCGCAAGACCGACGAGTTCGCAAAATACGCCAAGGGGCGCAACCAGAAAATTGCTGTGGCTATCCGCATCATCGGCGAGGCCGATACGTTCATCGCCAAGGCCGACGCAGCGATCATGTTCGGCGAGAACCAACAAGCTTCGGGGACCGAAGCCATGTCCCAGCGCACGAAGATCTCGAACTCTTCGGACCCGACCAACCCCGAAGGTGGCAACCTCCAGTATTACAAGCCGTACCAGTTCACGACAACCACGTGGTACGGATCGAAGCTGACGGACCACCGTCTGCAGAAAGTTTTCGTCGAACTTCCCGGCGATAGCAGCGGGCTGGGTGGCTTCGCAAACACCCAAGGTGGATCATTGACTATCGTAGGGAAGCTGGGCGCTCAGAACGTGACCGGAATCGCGCTGGAGGAACTGAAGGGGCAACGTAAGCAGATCTTCGACCTACGCGGCATTATCCAAAACAGCATTGACATTGGAGGTCCCGGAATCAACGCCGCCCTCTAGGGCAGCAGTCGGACATAAAGTGTAGGACTCAGGGGCTGCTA
>JBAQEN010000608.1:0-1638 GCA_049286765.1 Methylococcaceae bacterium | reverse complement strand
TTATCCTCATTAAAAAAATGTGAGGATGCCAAACTCCGGCTCGGTGATCTACGTGGATGGGACGGACCGATACACAATATTAAGATTTCTTTCTGATAGATTGATGTGTCGGCCAAGAATAATAGCTAAAACACAAACATTCATACTATGTTGCGCAGTATATTCATCCCTGTTTTTTAATTGAGTGAGCCATAACATCGCATCGGGAGAATGCAGAACGCAATTCACGCACTCTGCAACAGCTTCCTTGGCAAGTTTGCTATCAACTCCTCCTCCCATTGCTATTTTTTCCATAAAATCCGCAACTAAAGTTCTCGTGTTTTGGTAGATTTTCTCGGTTTGTACAATTTCCTTTTCAAATGAGCTTAATTTCGCCGGTGGAGAGCCATAGCCCAAAACGCTATGGATATTAACTTGTGTCTGTCCAACATCAGTATTCCTTGCTTTTTTTCTTTTGGTTGTATCAATATATACATAATTACAAATTTCCCTAACGGCTTGAATCTCCTCCTCCGTTTGTAATTCAAAACCTTGAAACAGAAAAGGTGTATCTAGCCAAGGTCTATCCAGCTCAACTATATACATGCCTATCGTTAATTGATTGACCTGTGTATAAACCTTTTCCAATGAAGGGTAGTCATTAATTATCGGGCTTTTTTTTATCTTTTTACGACTAAAAAACCGCCAGTTTTTAAAAAACATTACTTATCCGTGGAGGCATTTAGGATACCAAAGTCAAATTGAAATAATTAGCAGTTTTTTTAGTATAAGTCAAAGCTTTCGAACAGAATATTTAATCTGGAAAAATAGCTCATTTTTAAAGAACGGAACGGAATCAGCTTTTTGAGCTATTAACAAAGCTAGGCTGTTATTGTTTTAACTACTTTTTCCGGTTCATGGCAGAAACAGCTGCGCGGCGGCAGTTGGATTCGACGGAAAGTAGCAATGAAGATAACTGGCGGTTAATTTGTTTATTCGAAAAATTGCTTCACCCGGTGAAGTGTTGTGTAAACGCTTGCCGCATGCGATAGGAACTAGCGATGTTTCGATCGTCGAATGATGAAAGGTATGACTGCGCAATACTCCGCCCGGCATGGGCGCGGACTGATAACCCAAGCCTTGCAGTCGGTTTTGCATGACTGCGCGCCCAGGCATTAAGCCAACCATATTCCCGCATTCACCGGCTTTATTGGCCGACTGCATGGATGCAGGAGGTACGACCCCAAGGATGGGGGAGGTAGAATCGCGTCTGGAACAGCGATCGAGAGCAACGCAGGGAGCAGTTACCGAGATAGATTCCAGCAAATACAAAAGTCCGCCGCATTCAGCATAAATCGGTTTGCCTTGCCGAAAATGTTCCTTCAACGCCGCCTTCATCGTCTGATTATTCTGCAAGGTTTGCAAATGCAGCTCAGGATAACCGCCGGGCAGATAGAGGCTGTCAACATCCGGCAGTGCGGCATCAGCCAATGGCGAAAAGAACACCAGCGTTGCCCCCATCGCGCTCAACACATCCAGATTGGCCGGGTAAATAAATGAAAACGCGCTGTCACGGGCGATGCCGATGCGCACCCCTGACAGCAATTCTGGAAGCGCGGCTGTTTCAGGTTGAGCAAATGCAACCGCTTCCGGCAAGGC
>JBAQEN010000607.1:0-7610 GCA_049286765.1 Methylococcaceae bacterium | reverse complement strand
GCGGAGAGCTAATCCACAAACGGGGTGCCGCACTGGCGGCTTACGAGCAGGCGGCCGCTCAATACCGGAGCACCGTATTACAGGCATTCCAAAACGTTGCCGATACCTTAAGCGCCTTGGAATTTGATGCCAGCGAATTGAAAGCGCAGGATGCCGCCGTAAAAGCGGCGTTTGATAGCCTGGAATTGACTCGATTGCAGTACCAAATTGGCGCTGTCAGTTATCTGTCCCTGCTTAATTCGGAGCGCGATTATCAACAGGCGCGTATTAACCAGATTACAGCACAAGCCAGACGTTATGCTGACACGGCCGCATTGTTTCAGGCGCTGGGCGGCGGCTGGTGGAACCGCAGAGATTTATCCGCCACCTTGTTGGCCGAGCAAGAGAAGAAACAAAAGAAGGACCCATGCGTTTTTTGCCTTGTGAACCTTGAATCTTTTTTTAAAAATTAATGTTTGAACAAAATCCAGGCAGGAAACAGCAATGATTAAACGTATGATCATTATGCTCATCGTAGCCGGCATCGTACTCGGCGGCATTTTTGCTTTCATTAATTTCAAGGGGCACATGACCAAGGAATTTATGTTGTCTCAGGGGGAACCGCAGCACACCGTTTCCACCACAACGGCGGAATTCATGGAGTGGCTTCCGAAGCTGGAAGCTGTCGGCAGCTTACAAGCTGTCCAGGGTACTAATTTAAGTGCCGAGGTATCCGGCATTGTGACAGAAATCCAATTCAAACAGGGCGATGATGTTAAAACCGGTACGCCTTTGCTGCAATTACGCGCCGACGACGATCTTGCCAAACTGGAATCGCTAAAAGCTACCGCGCAACTGGCTCGTATCACCTATAAACGAGACCAGGCACAGTTCCTCGCAAAGGCCATCAGCAAGCAGACCCTCGACATAGACAAGGCGAATCTTGATATAGCCCTCGCCAATGTTAACCAACAGCAGGCGCTGGTAGATAAAAAGCTGATTCGTGCTCCTTTCACGGGCCGACTGGGTGTTCGACTCGTGGATGTGGGTCAATATCTTGAAGCAGGTACAGCGATAGGTACCCTACAGGCGCTGGATACGATTTTTGCGGACTTTTTCCTGCCACAGCAAGCATTGGCAACACTCAATATCGGTCAAAAGGTGGCTCTCAAAACCGACGCCTACCCAACACAGGAATTCACTGGCGCTATTACCGTGATTAATCCCAAAATTGACATCAACACCCGTAATGTACTGGTAAGAGCCACACTGAAAAATCCCACGCACAAACTGCTGCCCGGAATGTACGCCACCGTGACTGTTGCAACTGGACAGGCGCAACGTTATATCACTCTGCCGCGCACGGCTATCACCTTTAACTCCTACGGCGCTACCATCTACCGGGTTGAAAAGAGTGGTCTGGACAAAAAAGGCAAGCACAAACTCAATGCCAAACAAAGCTTTGTTACCACTGGTGACACACGCGGCGACCAAGTCGCTGTTCTTAAGGGAGTCAATGAAGGCGACATTGTGGTGACTTCGGGGCAGATCAAGCTACACAACGATGCGCCTGTTGCCATCGACAATACGGTACAACCGAGTAACGACAGCGCACCGCAACCAACCGACCAATAAACCGCCATGAATATAACCGATATTTTTATTCGCAGGCCCGTACTGGCTACAGTAGTCAGCATGATGCTGCTGGTATTGGGTCTGCGCGCATTGAGTGGTTTAGCAGTTTTGCAGTATCCTCGCACAGAAAACGCCATAGTAACCGTCACTACGGCTTACTATGGCGCTGATCCGGACATAATCGCGGGTTTTATCTCTACGCCGCTGGAAAACATCATCTCTCAGGCAAACGGCATCGACTATATTACCTCGACCAGCCAGAACAGTCTCAGCACGATAACCGCCAATCTGCGGCTCAATTTTGATCCAAACAAGGCCTTGACGGAGATCAATGCCAAGGTTAATGCAGTACTCAATCAACTACCGCCGGAATCGCAACAGCCGGTTCTCAGTGTAAAAATCGGTGAAACGATTGATGCCATGTATATCGGTTTTTCCAGTGATGCCCTGCCCGCCAACAACATCACCGACTATTTGACACGCTCGGTACAGCCCATATTACAGTCTGTGGAAGGGATACAGACTGCGGAGCTGCTGGGCAGCAAGAACTTTTCCATGCGCGCCTGGCTGGACCCTAATAAACTGGCTGCCTACGCACTCACCGCATCCGATGTCAGCGTGGCGCTCACAAAGAATGACTTTATAGCGGGACTCGGGACCACCAAAGGCCAGATGGTGCAAGTCAACCTGACCGCGTCGACCAGTCTGCATTCGGTCGCAGAATTCGAGAATTTGATCATCAAGCAACAGGACGGCGCGATTATCCGCCTGAAAGATGTGGCTAATGTCACCCTGGGCGCTGACGACTACGAAACCAGCGTTTCTTTCGATGGCAACAAGGCCGTTTATATAGGCCTTCAGGTCGCCCCCAGCGCCAATCTGCTTGACGTTATCGGCAGGGTGCGTAAGGTTTTTCCGGATATTCAGGCCCAGTTGCCGGAAGGCATCAGCGGTAAAATAGTCTATGACTCAACGAAATTTGTTGATAGCTCTATAGATGAGGTTGTCCATACCCTGATCGAAGCTTTGCTGATTGTTACGCTGGTCGTATTCGCCTTCCTGGGTTCTCCACGTTCGGTGCTGATACCTGTTATAGCGATACCCCTTTCCCTGATCGGCACGTTCACAATTATGTTGATGTTCGGCTTCTCCATTAATTTGCTGACTCTACTGGCCCTGGTACTCGCCATCGGACTGGTGGTTGACGATGCCATCATCGTAGTCGAAAACGTCAACCGGCATCTTGAAGACGGCATGCAGCCGATCCCGGCTTCACTGCTAGCGGCGCGGGAACTGACTGGCCCCATTATCGCCATGACCATTGTTTTAGTCGCCGTCTATATTCCTGTCGGCTTTCAAAGCGGGCTTACCGGCGCCTTGTTCTCCGAGTTTGCTTTTACTGTAGTCGGTGCGGTAACCGTTTCCGCCATTGTGGCGCTAACGTTGTCGCCGATGATGTGTTCCCGCTTGCTTAAACCGCACAAACCTGAGCGCAACGGCTGGGAAGAACGCCTCGTCGACTTTATCGATCGCAGGGTCTTTGCAATGCAGCGTCTCTATTCACGAACACTGCATGGATCACTCAATTACTTGCCAGTGACAGCCGTATTTGCCGCCATCATACTCGCCAGTATTTACTTTCTTTATGGCAGCTCAAATAGTGAGCTCGCGCCTCAGGAGGATCAAGGCGTCATTATTACCCTATCTACAGCAGCACCGGACGCCACGCTCCAGCAACGTCTTGTTTATGCCGGACAGGTTTATGATAAATTTATCAAGCACCCGGAAACCGATCACGTTTTTCAGATAAGTGCGCCTGGACAGTCCATCGCGGGTACAGTCCTAAAACCCTGGGATGAGCGAAAACTGACCGCCACTGAACTGCAACCCATGATTCAGCAGGAAATGGATGAAATCGCCGGGGTTCGTGTCGCCGCTTTCCAGCCGCCGCCATTACCGGGCAGTAGCGGTCTTCCAGTACAGTTCGTGATCGGCACCACCGAGTCGTTCGATCAATTGAATACGGTGATGCAGCAATTTATGCTGGAAGCGCAAAAAAGCGGCATGTTTATTTTCCTGGATACCGACCTGAAAGTCGATCAACCGCAGTCAAAAGTGGAAATTGACCGTGATAAGACAGCTCTGCTGGGGCTCACCATGCAGGATGTGGGTTCGTCTCTGGCCTCAATGCTGGGAGGCGGTTATGTCAACTATTTCAGTATGGCAGGCAGGTCCTACAAAGTCATTCCCCAGATACAGCAAAGTTCCAGACTCAATGCCGATCAGTTGCTTAACTACTACATCCGTACGGCTGACGGTGCGACAGTTCCGCTATCAACTATCGCTACCATCAGCACGAAAACAGTGCCGCAATCACTGAATCACTTTCAGCAATTAAACGCCGCCATCATTTCCGGCGTGCCTTTTCCGGGTGTTACGCTGGGAGATGCAATCAATACCTTAAATAATATAGCAGCGAAAGTACTGCCTCCTGCCTACTCGGTGGACTATGCGGGACAATCGCGGCAACTGGTCAAGGAATCCAGCGGTTTTATTTTTACTTTCCTGTTCGCTCTGATCATTATTTTTCTGGCGCTGGCCGCACAATTCGAGAGCTTCCGCGACCCGCTGATTATTCTGGTATCGGTGCCGATGTCCATCGCTGGCGCGCTCATCTTCATTGCCTTAGGTATCGGCGGAGCGACTCTGAACATCTATACAGAAGTAGGCCTGGTCACGCTGATGGGCTTAATCAGTAAACATGGCATCCTGATTGTCGAATTCGCCAACATCATGCAAAAAGAAGGCATGTCCAAGCGCGAAGCGATAGAGCATGCTGCCGGCATCAGGCTACGCCCCATCCTGATGACCACGGCGGCGATGGTGCTGGGTGTATTGCCATTGATTTTTGCAACCGGCGCGGGCGCCGTGTCGCGTTTCAACATAGGACTGGTCATAGCTACCGGCATAGCCATCGGCACCTTGTTTACATTGTTCGTAGTGCCTGCGGTATACCTCCTGATTGGAGAAAACCATTCGAAACTGAAAGTGAATGCTAATTTCGATTAACCAAGTGCCCGCTGAAGCCGGGGGCTTTTATCAAGGTTTCAGGTTTGAAAAACAGCGATGCGCATCCCCATTTAAATAGTTATTTTTGCTGATTAAACAGGAAATACCCAAAATATGAGTTTCACTTGAAATAGATCATCCGCCCGAATTATGTCAGTTTACTTTTTAAGATGCCTGCTGCCACGATGATTGTTGAAAGTGCCGGGCTAAACGGAGGTGAATAAGCAAGGTCGGCATTTTCCAGATCTGCACACGTTAACTTCCCGAGTAGCGCGGTTGCTGCAATATCAATTATTTTATCGACGTTACCGCAACCTATCACTTGGGCGCCCAGCAGGCGGCTATCCTGCCGATCAGCGATAAGTTTTAGAGAAAATTCTTGCCGTCCTGGGTAATAACGAGCGCGGTCTGTTCCTGTCATTACAATGGACATCGGCTCAAAACCGGCTTCCTGTGCCGCTTGTTCCGATAACCCGGTTATCGCTACCGTCAATTTAAAGGTCTTGAATATTGCCGTCCCGAAAACTCCTGGGAAATTAGCATTTCCTCCAGCAGCGTTTTCACCAGCAACACGGCCTTGCAAATTGGCGATATCGCCCAAGGGCATCCAAATAGGGGTGCCTGTCACTCGATTGACCGTCTCGCAACAATCACCGGCCGCAAAAATACCGGATATCCGCGTCTCCATTCTCGAATCAACAGCAATCGCTCCCGTTATACCCAATTCAATACCGGCTGCTATTGCCAGTTCGACATTAGGTTTAGCACCGATAGCGATAATAACCAGTTCGGCCGGAATCATTTTGCCGGATTCTGTCTCCACCGCTGTGACATGGCCATTTTCACCATGCAGTTTGGCAAGTCCATCGCCAAGGATTAATTCAACCCGGTTTTCAAGCAAATGGTCAAGGACAGGCTGAACCATTTCAGGATCAAACCCGGGTAAAATACGCGCCGCTTTTTCGACAATTGTCGTTTTAATATCGAGTTGATGAAAAGATTCGGCCAGTTCCAATCCAATATACCCTGACCCTATAATCACCGCCTGTTTTGGCCGTCTCGTATTTAACAACTTTTTAAACCGGCCAATATCGCTGATATTACGCAAGGTCAGAACGCCTGCCAAAGTAATGCCTTCCACGGTAGGAATAATCGAACGTGCGCCTGTCGCCAGGATCAAGCGATCATAATCAACTACTTCATCAGAATTATTATTCAGGTTTCTGACTGTGAGTTGCTGGTTTGATTGATCAATGCTTAGTACACGGTGGTTAGTAAAAACATCGATCCCATCGATAGCAAAGTCCTCCGGCTGGCGAATTATAATTTTACGATCATCCTGAATGACACCACTGATGACATAAGGCAAACCACAGGCAGAATAAGACACTTCAGCTTCGTCCTGATAAATGATGATTTCATTATTTGGATCAACCCGATGCGCTTTTGCTGCAGCTTTAGCGCCTGCGGTGACACCGCCTATGATAATGATTCGCATGATTTTCTCTGATTATCGATTATCTTAATCACGAGTATAGTCAGTATTTAAGCAATCGCCATTGCCTGCAAAAAAAGCCGGTTCGCCGCCTGTATGCACAAAAACTATTCTTTTATAATGATCAAATTGTTTGTTCCGTAGTCCGTCCAATTTAGTAAATCAAGGCTAATCAGTTTTTCTTGAAAAGTGGATAGTCTTTATCGTATAAGATATACAAACCTGGATACTAACTTGTTATGTGTCTGCTACAACAATCGAGGTGATTCATGTATTACATAGTTGAAACCAACAAATCATTCGACCAAGCGTCTGCGGACCTTGAATCAGCGGTTAAACGTCTTGGCTTCGGGGTACTGCATGTCCACGACTTGGGGACCACACTTCGCAGTAAAGGCATTGCATTTGATGAGCAGTGCAAGGTTTTTGAAGTCTGTAATCCGGGGCAAGCTGCAAAAGTTCTGTCAACCGATATGCGCCTGAACATGGCGCTGCCGTGTCGTATCTCGGTGTTTACGGAGAAAGGCAAAACGAAGATTGGTCTTATCAAGCCAGTGCAAATGCTTTCGGCATTATCTCAGGATGCAGCGTTAACTCAAGTTGCCAAAGAGGTTGAGGAAAAGACCATCCAGATGGTTGACGAGGCAAAATGAATAATCTCCACATTACAACGCCATGAACACGGACGCATTTGTCGCTCCCCTTGCCGCCACAAATGCGCCGGTTATGGCTTGAGTTAACAACTTCTAAAACTACGAGAGGAGAAATCCCATGGAGCAAGAACAAAGACTGAAGTATTTGAAAATTGTCCTTAATGTGATTGGCGTTATTTTCATTTTGGGCGTCCCGGTCATGATGATGTGGATTTGGCCTTCTGGCTGGGGTTGGACGCCGCCACAACCCGAATACGAACACATGATTATGGGAGTCTACGCTACGTTGGGTGTGTTTTTAATCCTGGCCGCAAAAGACCCTTTAGCTAATACAAGCCTGATCTGGTTTACGATCTGGTCGAGTATCGTCCACGGCGGCATCATGTTAATTCACGCTATCATTGATGAAACTGACCGGATAAACCTGGTAGGAGATGTGCCAGCGCTATTTCTTGTAGCATTTGTTCTCTGGTATCTGATGCCCAAACAGCCGCAGTCTTAATGATGGCTCCGGCTAAATCCGCTTCCCGGTAAAATTAAACTGTGTTCATTCCTGTATTGACTTTATTTTGCTGTGAAGCGAAGTAGAACTAGGAAGCATTGACGAAAAAAGCGCATCGATCGCGATCGATGCGCTTCATACCCTGGCTCATTTTACTTTGCTATTGATCAGTCCTCATTGTGAATGAACGTATCATATCCCTTTTCCCCTCAATTTCTCTAACTGATCATTAAAGTGCAGCTTGAGATGTTCGATATTGTTGTAGTTGGTGTAAAAA
>JBAQEN010000606.1:0-13039 GCA_049286765.1 Methylococcaceae bacterium | reverse complement strand
ATACTGACTAGCTAAAAAAATGATTGCTATTGAAAAATCAGCTTTTGCCTTATATCCTGAACGAAATATTCGGTATTTATCTTCAATTAATCTGGAACAATTATGTCAAGCATTGAAAAGGCGGATGTAGAAAATCTGCTAAAAACGTTTATTGACCCCAATCATGGCGTCGATCTGGTTTCCGCGAAATCGGTTAAAGCGATTACCATTGATGGCGCGAATGTTAGCGTTAAGCTGGAGTTGGGTTATCCGGCAAAAAGTACTATCGATGAACTGGCAGGCGCTGTTAAACAGCATTTGCAGGCGTTATCGGGCGTAGGCAGCGTTTTTGTCGATGTGACTGTAAAAATTATCTCTCATGCCGTGCAACAGGCATTGAAACCTCAGCCTAATGTTAAAAATATTATTGCCGTGGCTTCCGGCAAAGGCGGCGTCGGTAAATCAACGACGGCTGTGAATCTGGCGCTGGCGCTGGCAGCAGAAGGCGCGACTGTCGGCATACTGGATGCGGATATTTATGGCCCCAGTATTCCAACCATGCTGGGACTGTCCGGTTATCCGGCCAGTGAAGATAACAAAACCATGATGCCCAAGATCGCTTACGGCATACAAACCATGTCCATCGGCTATCTGATCGATGCGGATCAGCCGATGATCTGGCGTGGCCCGATGGCAACCAATGCCTTGCAGCAGTTGCTGAGAGATACCAACTGGCTTGATGTTGATTATTTGATTGTCGATTTACCGCCAGGGACAGGTGATATTCAACTGACCTTGGCACAACAGATTCCTGTCAGTGGTGCGATTATTGTCACGACGCCGCAGGATATCGCTTTGATTGATGCCCAACGGGGCTTGGGCATGTTTGAAAAAGTCAATGTGCCGGTATTGGGTATTGTTGAAAACATGAGCTTGCATATTTGCAGCGCCTGTGGGCACGAAGAAGCCATTTTTGGTGAAGGCGGCGGTATTGCGATGGCCCAGAAAAATAAAGTGGATTTTCTGGGTTCATTACCACTGGACATTAATATCCGCAAATTCGCAGATTCCGGTAGACCAACTGTAGTTGCTGATCCTGATGGGCGTGTTGCACAAATTTACAAGGAAATCGCTCGTAAAACAGCGGCTAGACTGGCGTTAAAAACCAAAGATTTCAGTACCCGGTTTCCTAATATTGTTGTGGAAAAGACTTGAGGTACATGAAAATTCCCGGTGACTGGCCCTTGGCAAGGGGCAGTTAAAGCCGTCCCTAAAAACAGCTGCGTTGTGTTAGAATTAAATTATTTAATTAGCCAAAAGTTTAATATTAAATGAGCATTAAGTCGGATAAATGGATACGCCGGATGGCGGAACAGCACGGCATGATCGAGCCGTTTGAAAGCGGTCAGGTCAGGGATTCCGAACAAGGCCGTGTCATTTCCTACGGTACATCGAGTTATGGCTATGACGTGCGGTGTTCGGATGAATTCAAGATTTTTACCAATATCAATTCTGCTATCGTTGACCCTAAAGATTTTGATTCAAACAGCTTTGTTGATGTTAAATCTGATATTTGTATTATTCCCCCCAATTCGTTTGCTTTGGCGCGTACGGTTGAGTTCTTCCGCATTCCGCGTGACGTGCTGACAATCTGTTTAGGCAAGTCAACTTATGCAAGATGTGGGATTATCGTTAATGTCACTCCGCTGGAACCTGAATGGGAAGGTCATGTTACGCTTGAGTTTTCCAATACCACGACGCTGCCGGCAAAAATCTATGCCAATGAAGGCGTGGCGCAAATGCTGTTTTTTGGTGCTGATGAGGTGTGCGAGACATCTTATAAAGACAGAGGGGGCAAGTACCAGGGGCAGACGGGCGTTACTTTGCCGAAAGCGTAAGCCGTCTGTTTTATCGCTATGCTGAACAAAGCCCAGAGTATCGGGCTTCAAACAGGCAGGTCAGTCTTTTCCAGTATTCTCTGATTTTACTTCGCTATGAACTGGTTTAGCTTCCTCTTCATTGGGCTTTTCTCCGGTTTCATCGCCACCTTCTTTAATAGCCGAGCGAAAGTTTTTAATCTGCACCCAAATCAGCACCTACATTACTTAGACGCCTGGTGCCAAAAAGTATAATGATTATGGCTAATACGATTAACAATTTAGTAACCTAATACCCATTTTAAAGCCTGCCTGATTGACTAATATCGGTTCTATTTTACTTGTTTATTTCCCCTGTGCGAACTGGATAAGCCTGATACAGGATGCATCCTGTATCAAGTTGGGCCTAAAGATCGCTAATTTTATCAGGGTAGACTTGAACAAAGATGGTGCGCGGTCCGTTCATTTTTTTGACGACGATATCGAATTGATTGAATTCAATTTTCTGACCCTCTACCGGAATGTCACCGAGTTTCGACATAATGAGACCGCCGATCGAGACTTCATCTTCCAACTCAAGCTCTTCATTCTCAACGTCGATTCCCAGAATCCGTTCCAGCGAGAATATTGGCAGGCTACCCTTGACTATCAGTGTGCCGTCATCGAGCCGGGTCCAGTCATTAATGTTTTGACGGAACTCATCGCGTATCTCACCGACCATCGCGCTTAATAAATTATCCAGCGTGATGAAACCTTGCGGCTTTTGACCTATTTGCCCAATGATTGCAAAATGCGCGACTCCCTTGCGGAAATCACGGAATAATTCCAGTGCGGATGTGTCCGGCTGGATGTAGTGGATCGGCCGCAGATAATCATGCAAATCTTCAATTGTTTTGCCTTCTTGCTGAGCGAAAAACAAATCTTTTATATGTATCACGCCCAGTACATCGACGCCGTTAGTGTCAAAATAAGGATAGCGGCTGAAGCGTTTTTCAAACACGGTTTGCAGGTTTTGCTGCAATGATCTGGAGCGGTACAAGGCGCTGATTTCGTGTATTGGGCGCATCAGATCGGATACTTCCAGTTCGCTGAAATCGAGTGTTTTTGCCAGAATATTCCATTCATCGCGGGTAAATCGATCGTCCGGGACGTTGCCGCGCAAAATAAGTTTGAGTTCGTCTGCCGAATAATGCGCATCATGAACGTGGGCTTTGCCCAAGCCAAATATACGCAGCACTAAATTAGCGCTGGAGTTCAGCAACCAGATGGCGGGATACATCAGCCAATAAAAACCATAGAGCGGCGCGGCGCTCCATAAGCCGATCTTTTCAGGATTACGAATGGCCAGCGACTTTGGTGCAAGTTCGCCGACTACAATGTGCAGAAACGAGATAATGGAAAAAGCCAAAGTGAAAGAGATGCCGTGTATCAATTCTGGCGCTGTGACTCCGATCCTGCCCAACACAGGTTCAAGTATGCTGGCAAATGCCGGTTCGCCGACCCAGCCCAAGCCTAGAGAAGCGAGCGTGATGCCTAGCTGACAGGCCGATAAATAGGCATCGAGTTTTGTGTGCACCTTCGCCAGAATGAGTCCGCGCCAACCTCGAGTTTTAGCAATCTCGCGAATGCGTGTCTGCCGCAGTTTAACGAGACCAAACTCTGCTGCAACAAAAAAACCATTGAGCGCGACTAGCAACATGGCGACAATGATCATAACAAGATTATTCATATTTTCAGATCTTTTTTCAGTAACAATTCAATTGATCACGTTCATTGTTGAAGTAGGCTCAACCATATAGATATCTCTATATGATGGATTTATTCTTGCCCATGCCTTTATCAAGGGAATTTTTTTATGCAGTTAGTAGATATGGTACTCTTTAATCTTATGTTAACCTGCTAATGGTTTTTATTGAAAACTTTTAGTAGACGTAAACATATGCCGTTAAATTTTTTTAAGAATGTTATATTTATTATATGAATTCAAGTCTTATAAGATTCCCGCTGCGTCCGTTTTACACGAGCTCAAGCCATGACTAAGCAACAAAAGATTCATAAAAACCGGCTTTCCACACCACCGTGGCATCTTCTGGAGCCATGGCAGACGACTGCGTGGCTCAAGGTTGATCCTGAAAAAGGATTGAGCCGCGAGGAAGTGGAAGATCGACTCATTGACCATGGCCCGAACGCTATCCAGGAACAGCGGCGGCGGGGGCCTATTCGGATGTTTTTCGGGCAATTCGCCGATTTCATGATTATCGTGTTGATCATTGCCGGCATCGTGTCGGGTTTGATCGGCGATTTGACGGACACAATCGCCATCATCGTGATCGTTGTCTTGAACGCTATCATCGGTTTTGTCCAGGAGTACCGTGCGGAACGGGCCGTGGCTGCGCTTATGCGTTTGGCGAGCCCTACCGCCCAAGTGCTGAGGGAAGGTGAAATCAAAACCATAGCGGCGCAGGAGCTGGTTCCCGGTGATCTGGTCATGCTTGAGGCTGGTAATGTCGTTCCGGCCGATCTGAAACTGCTGGATGTTGTCAGACTCAAGGTAGAGGAAGCTGCGCTGACCGGGGAATCCCTGCCGGTCGAAAAATCGGGCGCTCTAATACGTGAGTTGGATTCGCCGCTCGGCGATCGGCGTAACATGGCTTACAAAGGAACCATCGCGACCTATGGTCGTGGGCTTGGAGTGGTCATCGCCACCGGAATGGACACCGAGCTCGGTAAAATAGCCGTGCTTTTGCGTCAG
Organism: Methylococcaceae bacterium; assembly: GCA_049286765.1. Classification (GTDB taxonomy): domain Bacteria; phylum Pseudomonadota; class Gammaproteobacteria; order Methylococcales; family Methylomonadaceae; genus JAGXGJ01. The sequence goes on along the minus strand of JBAQEN010000606.1, from coordinate 8,431 downwards.
GGAAAAGAAACCAAAACGCCGCTACAACAACGCCTCGCAAAGTTTGGTAAGCGCCTTTCACTATTGGTTTTGGCGATCTGCGCCATCCTTTTCGTCGTAGGTGTGCTGCGTGGTGAGCCGCCCGTATTGATGTTTCTGACAGCCATCAGTCTGGCCGTGGCCGCCATCCCGGAGGCACTGCCTGCCGTGGTCACGGTGTCCCTGGCTTTGGGCGCACGCAGGATGGTCAAGAAAAATGCTTTAATCCGGCGCCTGCACGCTGTGGAAACCCTGGGCTCGGTGACCTTTATCTGTTCGGACAAGACAGGCACATTGACGCAGAACCGCATGCACGCCGAAGCATTCTACGTTGAAGGCGCCTTAAAGAAAGGCATCGCCGCTGACTTTCCGCCCAGGCTGTTGCGTGCACTCGCCCTGAATAATGATGCCCGCCGTGACCAGAACGGCCAATTGCTGGGCGATCCCACCGAGATCGCCTTGTATGAGGCAGCCGTCAGCGCAGGCTACGAAGGTGCGGTGCTTGCCAAAGAAGCCCCGCGCCTGGATGAAATCCCTTTCGATTCTGAGCGTAAACTGATGACCACACTTCATCAGGAAAGTAGCGAGTTCATCGCTTATGCAAAGGGTGCTCCTGAGAATTTGTTGCCTCGCTGCGTCAGCCAATGGTCTGGCGGCGGCCAGCAACCCTTACAAAGCGAAAAGATACTGGCGGTCGCCGGCCAAATGGCCGCCGATGGACTGCGGGTGCTGGCTTTGGCTTACCGGCAATTTCCCGAGAGCCCGCAAACGCGTACTGCCGACGCGATCGAAAGCGAACTGTGCTTTCTGGGTTTGGTAGGGCTCATGGATCCGCCCAGGCCCGAGGCCAAGGAGTCGGTAGATTTGTGCAAAAGCGCCGGGATTACGCCGGTCATGATCACCGGCGATCACCCGGCGACCGCTCTGGCCATCGCCATGCGGCTCGGCATCGCCGAGGAATACAGCAAGGTATTGACAGGGCCGGAACTAACGCGAATGAGCCTTGAAGAGTTCGAGAAGCAGGTCAAAGAAGTTCGCGTTTACGCACGCGTGGCGCCGGAACAGAAGATCGAGATCGTCAAAGCCCTGCAGGACAGGGGAGAATTCGTGGCGATGACCGGGGACGGCGTCAACGATGCACCGGCCTTGAGATCCGCCAATATAGGAATTGCCATGGGGAAAATTGGTACCGATGTGGCCAGGGAAGCGTCACACATGGTATTGCTGGATGACAATTTCGCCACCATCGTTACGGCGGTACGCGAGGGGCGGCGCATTTTCGACAACATCCGTAAATTCATCAAATACACGATGACCAGCAACTCGGCGGAGATATGGACGCTTTTTCTGGCGCCCTTTTTGGGATTGCCGATCCCTTTGTTGCCTATTCATATCCTCTGGATCAATCTGGTCACCGATGGACTGCCAGGTTTGGCCTTGGCCGTCGAACCGGAAGAGCAGGGCATCATGCAACGCCCTCCTCGCCCCCCTCAGGAAAGCATTTTTGCCCAAGGCATGTGGCAGCACATCTTGTGGATTGGTCTGCTGATGGGCGGAGTCTCGTTGTTCTCCCAAGGTTGGGCTTATTTTACCAGTTCCGCTCACTGGCAGAGTATGGTGTTTACTGTGCTCACACTGTCGCAGATGGGGCATGTCCTGGCGATCCGTTCGGAACGGGAGTCTTTTTTCAATCAGGGACTGTTTTCCAATAAACCGCTGCTGGGCGCGGTGCTGTTGACTTTTAGTATGCAGATGGCGGTTTTGTATGTGCCGGTCCTGCAACCGATATTCAAGACCGAGGCCTTGAGCAGCGGCGAGTTGATCTTCTGTCTCGGTCTCTCTACCATCGTGTTCTTCGTGGTGGAAATCGAGAAGTGGATGCGGCGCCGGGGCTGGATTTACCGGAACGGGGAGCCAGATTCCAGGTAAGCAAACCAAATTGGTCGATCGGCGTCCGTCATTCGGCGTGGGTCTACCAAACGACGCTAGACAGTATAACTACGAACTTACTCTCGCTGTAGGTACAGCACCGACAGATTGAGGATGTAGATGGCGAACATGAACAGGCTGACCCAGCCCACGGTCTTGAACAGGCGCGTTTGCGGACGATACAGCAGACCAACGATGGCGATGCCGGTCATCATAATGGCCGACTGGATCGTCACCAGGTGCACGGACGAAACATTGGAAAGGAGCGGGCCCTTGGTGTAAGCCAAATCGTCCACGGCGATGATCACCAGATCGAACAGGTTGCTCCCCAACAGGTCGCTGATGGCCATGTCCAACGCCCCGATTCTCAATGCCGAAAGAGTGACTGCAACCTCCGGCAAGGAGGTGGCCAAAGCCACGAACACCGTGCCTACGAAACTGCTGTGCCAGCCCATGGCCTCGGCCAGATGTTCGGCTGTTACCGGCAGCCTGATGCCCGCCAAAATCACGACGGCGGCTGCCAAAGAATAGAATATCAATGCCTTTGCTAAACTGATTTTTGGATAACGCTCGGCGATTTCCTCTACGACTTCCATGCGCTGGGATTTCTCGTAGCGAAAAACCGTGCGTACCGCAAAAATATAAAAAAGCACGATGATTGGCGTGTATAACCCGGCGTGCCCAAAACTCAGGCTGATACTGTTTTGGAACAAGACAATGTTGAATGCCACGAAACCGAGGAGCACGACCCCGAAACCGGCCGAGAGTATATGTCCCTGACTGATGCGGGTGTAGACCGAAGCTTCCCGATGCAGAAAATCCAGGAGCACAATCAGCAGCAAATTGAATACGCAACTGCCCAAGGCATCTCCTAGCGCGATGTCCGGAGCGCCGACGTAGGTCACCGCACTGACACCGGTAACCAGTTCCGGCAACGAGGTAACCGTCGCAAGCATGGCGAAGCCTACCCACGTACCACCCAGCCCGGTCTTATCGGCGATGACATCTCCATAGAGGGCGAGAAAGTAACCGGAAGTCCCAATCATCAAGGCAACGGCGGTAAACTCAACGAAAATAGGCCAATGCGTCATGTGAAATCCTGTGTTTAATTAAGAGAACCTTTTCCACTTAAGCCGTGAAGTGCTTATATGCACTACCATTGGCGATTTCTCCTGCCCTTTCCTGAAAGTACGCAGAGAGGGGTGGATGAAATAATGATCAACAAGAATGGATGCGAGTGAGATGATACATTACCGGTGGGCCTAAGATTCTGATGGAATGCATTTATTCACTATGAATATTTCCGGGAGAAACTCTGGCATGCCGGCGCCCTGCGGTATCTATTGACTTAAATCAATTGATGATCAGAAGCTAATTCATGAATAAATTCTTTAGATGACAAAGTATGCCAGACATGTCAGGTTTCCACATCTGAAGTTGATTCTTCATGCTGTACCTTTAGCCATGCCTGCCACACTGATAGCAATACGGCCAGAATCACGGGACCTAAAAAAAGGCCGACTGCACCGAAGGCAGTGAGTCCACCCAAAACCCCGAACATCACCACGAGAAAGGGTACTTGGCTGGCGCCGCTGATCACAAGCGGGCGGATGACATTATCTACTGTACTGACCACCAGAAATCCCCAAAGTAATAGTCCTATTCCGGGCCAAAGCCTATCGGTAAGAATTAGCATGATGCCAATGGGGAACCATACCAGAGTTGCTCCCATAGGAATCAGAGCCAACAGTGCGGTAATCGCGCCAAACAGCACCGGCGCCTTGACACCTGCAACATAGTAACCAATTGCTGCCAGCGTGCCCTGTCCCAGAGCCGCAAGCACCAGTCCATAAACCACGGCGCGGGTAGTACTACCGGCGGCCTGCAAGTAAACATGCTGATATTTGCCAAGAAAACGAACCAGCCCTTGTTGCAATTGCTTAATGATTTCTTTGCCATCACGAAAGCAAAAAAATACGGTAACTAAAATAACGGCTAGTTTCACAACGTAACGGCCGATGCCGCCGAGGAACAGGGCAAATTTACCCAGCCCTTGTCTTGCCCAATCTGCGAATTGTGTGGTCATCCCTGCCTGGTCATTGTTTAACCGATCCGCCCATCCCTGCAAATAATTACCTAGCCACGGAATACGGGTGATAAAATCCGGCAACCGATAAGGCCCTTGAGCAAAGTCACTTACCAGGCTTTGGTAAGCGATTCTCGACTCTTCTTGTAACATGGCCGCAAGCCAATAAATTGTCAGAAAGATCGCAGCCGCAATAATTGTCGTCATTACTGCTGCACTGAGACTGGCCTGGTCTTTGAGCTGATGCCTTAGCCACCGGTAGGGTGGCCACATGACATAGGCTATAATAATTGCCCATGTCAGCGTCAGTAAAAACTCACGCAGCACCATAAAGCTTAGAACTAAAAGACCGGCTAAAAGAATACCGGGAATGAAGTACTGTATTGGTTTCTTACCTGAGAAATCATTCATAGCGGTAGCCTGAAAAAGTAATTTGATTGATCTGATGTTCAGACAGCGTTGTATATTAGATCTGCATGGTTAAGTAGCGACTGCTCAGGTCATAAAACCTTCCGGTGTTAGTATACTGGAAGTCTCGCATTAACTGATAGTATGGAACTATGCGGGAACGAGCGCATAAATTCCGGCGAATTGATCTTTCGACAAGGTTTACTTGTGAAGCTGAAAGCCCAGGACTAGCGTATTTACTTTTACAAGCTATGATTCAAAAGCTACAACAATTGGATGTCCACAATAATTAACAAGGAGCTAAATTATTTTATCTATTTATGACAGAGCTATTATTGAATTGATGCACCAGCATTATTCTGAGTGATTTTAAAACACTCCACGGTCCCATTCATTTCGTTGGCAGTAAGCAAATAGTGCTCGTCATCAACGGTAAAATGGGCGATACCTTCCGGTGATTTGTTTTCATCTCCGGCAATTTTACCCAAGGCAACTACTTTCGGGTGCTCTGGGTCCGCCAATGAAATCAGTTCTACCGAAGCGGCTCTTTCCATTGCGACGGCAACAAAAGGAATGCCGTTTAGATCAATGGGAACCAGCATTTCGGGTTCAGAGCCTTTTTTGCTGCTGCGCCGCTCAGGGTATACTTTATTTGCAAATGCAAGCTCATCAAGCTGATTGCCGGTATCACCAAGCAATGTTCCTGTTGCCGCATCGAATACACTGACCGAACGTCCTCCGCTGATCGCTTGTCCTTCTATAGGAACAGAGCTGTCTGAGTCAGTGTCTCCTTCATCGGCAGTGACGAAGTATCGGCCATTGACTACCGTGGCAATACCATCGGGTTCGCGCAGACCAGTCATCGCTTCGTCAAATTTCACCCAGCCTTCATAGCGTGTATCGGTTTTATGCCGGGTCGCCCCCAAACCGTAGTAACTGATGACTTGTTCGTTAATTAAGTCGACGACCGCAACCCCATCATCTTCCTGCAAGGTCACATAAGCCTTGCTTGCATCAGGTGAAATGGCAATATATTCCGGTTCTAACAAGGCTGGAGAATGGGTTTTTATCGGGATTAATATTTTCTGTTCGCCTTTTGTTTCGGCGCCGAAAACTTCATGTCCTTCAAAATTACCCAGGCTGACTTTTTTCTTTTCAATAACACCATTGCCATCAAAATCCATCTTCTTGCTGATGACGCCATCGCCATTCCAGTCAATTTCCCGTTCCAGAAACCGGCCGCCTCCGGTTATTACAAAGCCTTCATGATACGTCATGTTGGCCAGATCAAGATTTTTGTGGCTGTTAATATGGCCGGATTTACTCAAGTGAACAATTGAAATGCTGCCTTCTGGCGTGAAAAATTGTTTTGTTGACGGCTCAAACAAAAAATCTTCTCCTTCATTGGCTATCATGACAAGACTGCCGTCCGTTGAAAAAACCACCGCATCGGGCCCAAAGCCCACGACCACTCGGTCAATCAACATGCCGGTTGATGCCGAACGAATTTCCAGCCTGCCAGGTTTATTACCGGCATCAATTACAGCCGCGAACAGGTCGAGCGAGGGGTGAAAGGCGACAGAGGTTAATTCCTCTCCTTTGCACAGATCCAGTACAAAACGGGCTTTTCTTTGCAAATGTTGAGGCCGGCTGATATCCAGCAAATCGACCTCGCCTGTCTCGAAATTGCTGAGTACGGCTCGTAATGTGGATTGCTGCGCACTGATGATTTCCGTGCCTTTTTCATGGCCGGAATCATAAAGACTGACGGGCTCTATTCGCCACCTATCGGGTGAAACAGGCGCTGAGGCGCAACCCGATAAAAAAAGAATTGGCAGCAGGATATTAAGGTGATTAATGTTCATGATAAAAGCTGATTGAATACAGGAGACTCGGACAGAAGCTATAGTCGTCAGACGCGATACTGTGAATAGTATACTTCAAAAGGACGGCTTTGCGGTTTTAAGAAAGACCATGGGAACGAGAAGTTTTGGAAGGAAACTTTATTTTATTTAACATTTCACGGTTTTAGTGAGGATTATGAAATGAGAGAATAGAAAAAATTTTGCCGATAAAAAAAGCCGCGCCGGAGTGCCCGGTGCGGCTATGAGGCGTCGTGTTATAGAATTAACTATTTTAGTAGGCTACCTGGGCACGCAACCAGAAGCTATCAATATCTAGAGATGAAGCCCAAACCTACTGTTCTTAGTAAGCCAATTGTGCACGTACAGTGAAGGTATTATTATCATTTGGTGCGCCACCAGCTGTGGTAACAACAGCTGGATAACTGGCATCAAATGCCCTTGTCCAATCAGCCATCAAGCGGATATTGTCATTAAAGTACCAGTTTAAAGCGACAGTGATATTCGATAAACTGCCACCTTTAAAACTGTTACTGTTCAGATCAACAGAAGAGTAACGTGACGCAAGTTCAAAAGCCCCCCATGTACCATTTTTAAAGCTGAACTCCTTTGCCGGTGACAATTTATAAAACTTGCCTTGCTTGTACTTGCGTGATTCACCTGTTATTGACCAGGCAGCGTCAACATACCATCCGTCAAAGTTCAAACTGTTGCTGTCACCTTCGCGGCTAAGCCAGGTATGGGTATATTCTGCTCCTCCTGAAAAGGGTCCAAAGAGTCCCTTGGCTTCCATACCCAACATTGAGATGTTGTTAACTTTATTAACAGGAGTCTCTAACAAAAAGAGGTTAGACATATGGTCGGTTTCATATTCATACACCAGGCTTTTATCCATAACCTGATCATTGGCGTTTGGCTGGCGGTAATTGCCGGCAATGCCTAAATGTACGACTTTGGTTTTTTCTTCAATCGGCGCATAAGTGGCGCGCCCGTTAATACTCCAGCCTTCATCAGCATTGCCATTGTTCTTATTGGCGGATATTGTGTCGCCGTAAAAACCGAGCGCAGCTGTATAGCCTTGTTTGGCACTACTTTGAAAATTTAGACCGATTGCACGATCAACAACCGGAGCGTTTAATACGTTCATTAATGAACGCTCGGTAAACATTAAATCGTTGGAGCTTTCCAGCAATTCCTGACTGAAATTTTGTTTTTGTTGGCCGCCGGTAACACTCATGAAATCCAAACCGGTATATTGAACGAATAAATCTTTTACCGAGACAGCGTTATCAGCGAAGTCAATTTGGGTTTTGAAGTTCCAGTCTTTATAGAAAGTACCCGTAAAGTCTATCCGTGCGCGACGAACTTCTGTGCCGTCATTGGCCTCAATATGCTTGCCTTTACTAGTTCCTTCAGCTCCAATATAGTTGCCATTGATACTGTAATTCGCATCTGTCTGAATACGGCCTCCCATATTAAATTTGAAATTTTTATCCGCTGTTTCAAAGGTAGCCCCTTTTTTGTCCAGTGTGACTTTAACTTTCTCAGCTTCGGTCATGTGCTCTTGAAGGGCCTTAATTTCGTTGGTTTTCATTTCCAAATCCTGACGAACTGCAGCAATCTCAGCAGTATCTGCCGGTGCTGCTGCCGCCGGTTTATCTTCGACTCTTTCGAAAGCGCCCATGAGTTGTCTATGTGGACCGGGTTCCGCATAAATCTGTTTGGTTCTGGTATCAACATATAAATCAATAGCAAAAGCGTTAAATGATGCGCTTGCACCTAATGTAGTCGCAATTGCTAAAGTTAGTTTGGTTAATTTCATGGATTGCTCTCGGTTATTATCAAAAAACTGAGGCAAGGATAAGGGGAAAAAGTGACATCTATATGACAACTTTGTTACAGTTTTGTTACATTGCAACAAAATAAGAATTAAGTTGCAATTTTACAAAAGAACTTGAAGCTACAATCAGATTTCCTATTGTTTTTTAAGTATTACTAGAGCGTTACCTGATTCGCTTTTTTGCAACAACAGTTAAAGGGGCGTTGTAGAGTTCACAAATGGGGCGATTACAAGGAATTTTTTGTGCTAATGACGAGCACCCTGTACGGCCTATTCTTCATATTATCG
>JBAQEN010000605.1:0-1562 GCA_049286765.1 Methylococcaceae bacterium | reverse complement strand
TTTCCAGAGTCCGCCATAGTGTTGAATTAAATGCTCCATTTCCAACACGCCTAATTCTTTAAGGGCTTCCCGTTTATATTGGAACTCTAAACGCCATACCGGACTTTCTTCATCCCATCCGGCCATTTTCCATAGAGGCTTTAGATAATCCTTTTTGCTTTTTTCCAATTCCAGAGTTTTGTTATAGAGTCTTGCGCCCATAACGCCACCCATGCCAATTGACCAGCCGGAAAAGTGACGGCGCAGAGAATAACTGGCAATATTATGGGCTCGGGTTACCCAGGCTGATTGATCCCAACTATTCATTTTTACCGGGCTGGTAAAATCAACAAACAGATCAACCCGGCTGATTTGGTTCACCCTTTACCAGACCAAAGCTTCTAATAAGGGTACTGAGGGTATTTACGGCTTCTTGAACCGAAAGCGTGGTTAAAAGTTCACTGGATAATTGCACATAAGCTAAGGGCAGGGCGGTAGTGTTATAGCCGGAAAGCTGGATATGAAAACAGTTATCTACCAATACAAAAGAAAACCGCTGTCCGCCTTTCCCTTTGACTTCGAATAAATGTTCCCCGATTTTGACTTGGGCTTTAGCTTTGTCCGTGTCGTCTTCGGATTGTGCCGCTAACTTTAATCCTGTTAGTCTTTGATCCCATTCGGAAGAGATTTGACCAGGATAAGACAGATACAAACTATCTACACCAAAGCGTAATATTTTAGTTTTATCTGTGTTTATGTAATTAGCAGGTGCTGTGTTACTAGGTGGCGCACCTGAACCCCTGTTTTTATGCTTGGCTTCGGTGGAAGCATCCGAACCGGGAACACCGTGTGCTGAACCAATGGTATCTGCTGCCACAACATCCAGGCACGAATTTGGGTTGCCAACGCTCGGTGCAGGATGCTCGGTGCCCTCGCATTCCTGCACCTGTGCGTCGGCTTTGTATTTTTCTAACATAAATCAATCTCACTGTTTAGGCAAAAAGGCCATTCCTTTCTGCAACAGGTCAGTACTTTATAGATGTAATTCTACGAAAAGGACGCAGTGAAAAAGAATTTCAGTGCCTTGACTAATAGATTGATTTGTGGATTTGGAAGCGCCTATATTCTCGCAAACGCTTAGCAAGATAACCTTCGTCTTCGATACGGTTTTGCCATCGATCAAGGCCAGCAGCATCACAAATGTCCAGAATTTCCGAGCAAGTAAGATCGCTGAGAATATTCATGCCGTCCAGCATGGCAAATAGGAGATAAAGCAGACGAAAACGAATCTTGCCCTGGAGAGGTGGGATCTTTTGACGGTAGGCGAGTTTATCCAGAAAATTGCTGTCACCTTCTCGGCGGGCCCGAGTTACCCGCTCTTGAAAGTAAGGAATTGACTGCAACACAGTGGAATCGATTTGCGCCGCCAAGACAAAGGCGTCATCATTCCCTTGTATGGCTTCAGTCACCAGTTGAGTCATTTTCCGGCCATGTACCATGATGGCAAGGTGATTATGAAAGGTAATAAGGAAGAAGGTTAGGTAACAGATAGCCCGGTTGCATATATCAACACGCTCTTCCTC
>JBAQEN010000604.1:0-2063 GCA_049286765.1 Methylococcaceae bacterium | reverse complement strand
TTGTCTTCATCAGTTAAAGAATGGTCAATGTGCAACAACTCGCTTAACCACTGAACGCTGTCTGTGTGCTCATTGACGCACAACATGCCGGCAGCCATCCCGTGAGCCTCAGACGCAGAAAGTTCAGCATCACTTTGTACAACTATTGTATTACATGCTTCGTAAGCCATAATAATTTTACTATTGTTAAAAGAAAAATACCGCTTATGCTATCATTGATTATTAATCTGGATAATATTTGTTCATTTTAAATCGCCGAACGACCGTTTCTGCGTATTTCAAGCCGACTTAAACTTGCGAAGAACACATCTAATAGTACCTGATTACTTGCATCACTATAGTTACCGCCATGACAGAAACACAACTACCTAAAGAATTAAAAGACTTTGAAGGCAAACTGGATCAGCTCATTGAGCAATACAATCGCATGAAACATGAAAACAGCTCACTGAAGACAAAACAAGAAATATTGGTTCAAGAAAAAGCTAAATTGCTGGAACAAACAACCCTGGTCAAAACCCGGGTTGAAGCTATGATTACTCGCCTAAAAGCTATGGAGCGCGGCTCATGAATAAAAAACCCCAAGCAGTATCCGTTATTATTATGGGTAAAGAATACAGAATTGCCTGCGATCCTGAAGAACAGGATGATCTTATCCATTCAGCTCAACAGCTCGATGTACAAATGCGTAAAATGAGAGACTCCGGCAAAATAGCCGGGCCGGACAGAATTGCAGTTATGGCTGCACTTAACCTTGCCCATGAACTGCAGTTAATGAAAAATCAGAATGCCGTATTAAGCAAAAACTTGAGCGAATGTCTGACAAAAATGAATTACAAAATAGAAAACGTTTTAGAAAACCGTTAAACACGATAAACTATTCACTTGTATCTCCTACGGCGTTCGATAGTGTGCCGGGTGTTTCCTGAACCTGTTTTTACCCCGGGGGCGAATTCCTTTCATGGTGCGCATGCCCGTTTTATACGGGAAGCCTGATTGTCTGGTTACGTCCCCACTTGAACCTACGGTTCAAGGACGAAAGTACATAACGGCGCAGGTGGGAGATACATTCTCGACTATAGACTCGTCGCGTACTTTAATTAGAAGCGGCAGCATAGTGTTAGGGCCTGTTGATTTACCTGATTAAAAAATGCAACACGCATTTAAAAAACCTCTATGCATAAAGTTCGTTAATTCCGATTTTGAAACAAAACTTCATTTCGATTAACGCATTTTTCGAGTTCGAAAGATTAAATGTTTCCGCTCGGATTTCCAGTTTTTTCGTTTCCCCCTCTTTCCTTACCGGTAAAGGTAAGCGAGCCGCCAATGGCATTTTAACCTGCCTGAATTTTGCAATTGACTCTTGTTTTAAACGTTTTTAAACATATATTGTCTGTTAGTCATGTTAAATAATCCTCTTGGGAAATCCTGATGAAAAATAAATTAGTAAATCGGCTGTTATTGATGTTTATTTTACCCGCTTTCTTGTCTGCCTCTTTTACATTACAAGCAGCGGGGTTGCCGCCCTACGTTGAAGGACAGCAAATGCCATCCCTGGCTCCGATGCTTGAACGCGCTATGCCGGCAGTGGTAAATATTTCTACCACAACCCATATTCAGGTTAGCGATAATCCATTGATGCAGGACCCTTTTTTTCGTGAATTTTTTAATGTGCCCGAACAATTACGGCGGCAACAAAAAAATAGTCTGGGGTCCGGCGTCATTATAGACAGCAGCCAGGGCTTGGTACTGACGAATAATCACGTTATTGATAAAGCAGATAAAATCATGGTTACCTTGCATGATGGCCGCCAACTCAATGCGGAATTAATAGGCGCCGACCCTGAATCCGATGTTGCAATCATTCGGGTTCCTGGCAACAATTTAACCCAGTTGCCTATTGCTGACTCCAGCCAACTGAAAGTAGGTGATTTTGTTGTCGCGATTGGCAGTCCATTTGGACTGAGCCAGACAGTGACCTCCGGCATTGTTAGCGCTCTGGGCCGCTCGGGTCTTGGTATAGAAAAATACGAAAACTTTATCCAGACCGATGCTTCAATCAA
>JBAQEN010000603.1:0-2970 GCA_049286765.1 Methylococcaceae bacterium | reverse complement strand
ATCCAGCACACTGTGGAATATATTATCGTGACTCAGCTTATCATGTAGCTTTGAACGCATATTACGCACTTTTTCAGGGTGTAATTTTATAAACTCGTCAGAAGCCCACCAGATCATTGGCACATGGCGAACTTCAGCATCGTCAGTTTCCTGCCCATGGATAAAATTTCCACGCTCGCCCAGATATTCACCATGGTCGGAAACATAAACCATAATTGCGTTCTTCTCCCTTAGAGCATCTATCACACCTGCCAGAAAATAATCAGTAAAAATAATCGTATTATCATAGGAATTAATCAGAGCATCGTGAGGGCATTCATTGGGATAAAATGAGTTTGAATAAGCACATGTTGGAATGTAATGGCGAAATTCACTGGGATACCTCAAATGATAAGGGAAATGACTGCCTATCATGTGGAACACAGCCAGCTTTTCACTATTGGAAGATTGAAGTTCATTATGAAAATAATCCTTAAATTGACGTAATTTTAGAGTCAGATTATTATCCTGAAAAACAGCCTTTTCCGCTTCATTTGAAATAGAGGATATACCATTATTTAATCTGTCAAATTTTGCCTGTTCTGAAACCCAAATCGTCTTGAAACCCAATTTTTTGAATATACTCACAAAACTGGTTTCTTCTTTTGATGGTTTTAAATTTTCTCTAGTTGCCCGTGTCATTAGGCAGGGCACAGATACCAGAGTCGTTGTTCCACATGACCTAACATCTCTAAATAAAAATATATTTTTCTCTTTTTGCAAAAGAGGCGTGGTATTGCGGATATAGCCATAAATGCCAAAATTGTCTGCTCGCGCTGTTTCTCCAATGATAACCACAACTTGCAAGGGAAGATCATTAGGAGAATACTCACGCTTTATCGGAAGAGAAGATATGTCATATTTATGCTCACTTTTAGATATGGCAACTTATTCTTTTGTGAAATTTTTAATGTATTCTAGGTAATCATATGGGTGATGCCAATGAAGGACATTTCCATATTCAGGTGGAACTAGAAAATCATCAGTGCATATCCAAAATACTGCAAGAAAACCTGTGGTTATGATGAGATTTATTTTACGATGATGTTTCAGTTTTAGATAAAGCAAATGCCACGTGCACAAAACGGCAAGCAACAGCGCGCCAAAACTCCACCCTAAAAAAGTGCTTCCCATGACCCCATGCATTTCCTGCCAATTCGTCTGAAAGACGGAAGCGACGACATCCCGTGAAATCGGAGCATGCATCAGCCACTCAGCATAGGCAACCATTCCGCTGGTCACAAATACGATTGGGATGACGGTAAAGAAAAAAATGCGGCTATAGGTTGCGACTAAAAATAACAGGAACACCCAGCAAGTTGCTAAAATTATCTCTACAATAGTAGCTGAGAACGCCCCTCCGATGATATTAAAAATAAGGGTATAAACACTTGCCCACAAGGCAGCGAAGGTCAATTGTTTTTTAGCTGTCAAAATTGCCACTCCTGAAAATACCATGCACAAGCAAAGTAACCGGCAAGATAGGGCCGGCTGTCCATTTCCTCCATTAGTGATATTAAAAATGACTCAAGCAAATAAAACCACTTTGACTAATTATAGTATAGGAATTATATATGGAATTTTTTATACGCTAAGTCTTTATTTAAGTGACAATTTTATTAAGATTAACAGTTTGCCAATATCGGTTGTTTATGGATTAGTGGCCGCGGTAAATATGCCATTTTTACTCAATATTTACAGGCACATCATTCATGATTTATTTATTGACCGGCTAATAGATAAAGGGTTAGGTCAATGTTTTGTTCGTTATGAACCTCATACTTATATTGTCTTTCTGCTTTCTGTAGCATTTCTGGGTGGGATAAGACCTGACTTTGCAATCACTCTGGCGATATGGATTTTATTTTTAATTGTCCAAATAAGTTTGCTTTTTTTTTCGCTTAGCCGGGAAAAACGCGCCTCATTGGCGGCTTCTGAAAAATATATTGCCGTGCTATTTTTAATTTCAGGCTTTTCCGCGCTGATTTATCAGGTAGTGTGGCAGCGTGTTTTATTTACTACATTTGGTGTTAACAGCGAAGCCGTAACGGTAATTGTATCGGTATTTATGTTTGGATTGGGTATCGGTGCGCTGGTTGGCGGTTATTTGCAAAAAAAATTTCCCAAGCATCTATTACAGTTGTTTTTAATGCTGGAAATTTCTATTGGTTTGTTCGGCTTAATAAGCCTTAAATTGATTCATTTAATGGGTGAAGTATCGGCCACTGAATCACTGGTCAGTTTGTTATTGCGGGTTTATAGCATACTGGCCATTCCAACATTATTGATGGGCGCGACTTTGCCTGTTTTAGTGGCTTATTTACAAAATTATTTTCATAATTTGGGCAAAAGTGTTGGTTTGTTGTATGCGTTCAATACAATTGGTTCAGCGATTGCCGCATTTTTAACCGTAGAAATGTTATTTGTAGGTTTTGGTCAACAGGCTGCCGTTATAATTGCCGCTATATGCAATTTTGTGACGGCTTATCTTATTTTCAATGCCAGTAGAAGACTTAAAGCAATAACTATTCAAGCGCCCGTTATGGCGCATACTCCGGTTATCCTTAACTCTACAGCAACACACTTGCCTTATCCGTTTGTTCTTATTTCTTTATTGGCAATAGGCTATATTTCCTTGAGTCAAGAACTCTTGTGGTTTAGGCTGCTTGGATTTATGACCGCTAATCGCCCGCAAGTGTTTGGCTTACTTTTAACCGCTTTTCTTATTGGCATTGCCTGGGGTTCACTTAAATCCAAACAAATCTGTGAACAGGGAAGCAGGCCATATCGTTATCTGGTTCAAAGGCTTTTTTACGCAGCTGTTATCTTTTATCTGGCATTCCCGCTTGTTGCCTATACAACTGCTTATTTTGGTAAGGCTTTTGGTGAATTACTAACATTTATAGCTATTACTATTGTCGCCTGTTTTAC
>JBAQEN010000602.1:0-1787 GCA_049286765.1 Methylococcaceae bacterium | reverse complement strand
TAGAAACACGTATGGCTTCTACATCCAGCCAGGGATTATCAACAGGACCGTTAAACAGGAAACGTCCCTTGCGGACAGTCAAATCCTGACCATAACTTTTGTATCGGGCCTTGATCATATCGACATTGCCGTGCATGGCTGTTTTCTCACCTGATTTGATGATTTTTAACTTGCCTGTCAGATTGGTTGCAAGCCCTTGGCCTGAAAATGTGACTTGCTTGCCTAGTTCTACGTCTATATTCGCATCGATACCGGGAGCGGCAGGGGGTTTGTCCTCAACCTTTTCTTGCCCGACTATGATTTCATCAGGGCTGACTTTTACGGCATTTTCAGGGAGTTCCTTTAGCGACATTATCGCCTTTGGCACTTTTAATGTGCCATTCACTTTGCCTTTTTTATCAGCAAACACTAATTTTAGGTCTGGCGAAATCGCTATTTGTGCTTCCGGCATTTTGGCGACTTCAAAATTTTCACCTTTCAGCATTAATTCAACAGGCCAGCCGGCTTGCGCTTGCAAGCTTGCAAAACCATCGAGATTGACAGCACCTTTACCGGATTTTGCTGAACCTGTCATCTGAATGCGCTCGGCGCTGTCGCCTGAAGCCAAAGCCTGAAGTTTAACTTCGCGGAGGGCAAGACCCAGTTCATTGACATCGGCAGCACCGCCTGACAAGCGTATTGCCCCTTTGGCAACCGGTTTATCCAGGGTACCCTGCAAGGCCAGATCTGTGCTCAGATGCCCTTTAATGTTCGATAACTGGGGCACAAATGGATTCAGCAATGCAAATTCATGAACTGATGCTGTTATTTGACCGGACAGGGTTTGCGTCTTGCCGGTGTTCATTTGCAATTGGGCGCGCAAATAATCCTGAGCAGCCAGCTTCAGATCGATATCTGCTGAAACATTGTCACCGTTAATGCCGCCAGATACGGAAGATGCGCCCAAAGGGATTTGTGTTGGCGCTGCACTGGTCTGCAACAAAATAATCATTGGCGGAGTGTCGAGTCGATAATGTCCGGACAGCAATCCCTCTTGCTGTTGTATATCCGCATTGATGTTCACCAAACCTTTCAGCTGGATCTGTTCAGGTGCGTTCGCAGGTTTAAGCATCGCAGGCAACACAGAACCGTTAATTTGAAGGCGGTTGAACTGTCCACCTGAAGCAACGGCGTGAAGATTAATATCATGAAGACCAAAACCCTGCTCAGCAATATCGACAGCGCCCTTCGCAAGATCTATTTGTCCCATTACAACGGGCTTTTTTGCAGTGCCTTGCACCCTTAAGTCTGCTGTCAACAGTCCGTTAGTGCCGGATAACTGTGGAACAAACGCTTCCAGTATCGCAAATTCACGTACTGATGCCGATATCTGACCGCTGATAGCCTGACTTTTACCGGTATTCATTTGCAACTGGCCACGCAAATAATCCTGAGCAGCTAGCGAGAGATCAACATCTGCCGAGAGAGTATCGCCTTTGATCTTGCCTGATACAGAAGATGCGCCCAATGCGACCTCCTTCCCCTTTAATAAAAGTATCGCCGGTGACAGTTCAAGTTGATAACGTCCGGTAAACAAACTCTTTTGTCGTTGTATTTGCGTATCGGCATTTATAAGGCCGGTTAGCAGCATGTGCTCAGGCATATAAGGCTTCAGCAGGTTTGCAGGTAGTTCAGACGCCTTTAGGGTAAAGTCAAGATCACTGTTGGCAAGATAACGTCCATGTGTGCAAATTGAGGCGGCTTTTTGAACCAGACAGGCTTCGTCCATGGACACATCAATCCCGGCA
>JBAQEN010000601.1:0-3548 GCA_049286765.1 Methylococcaceae bacterium | reverse complement strand
GGGCAACACCGCTTCGGGAGCATGGTGAAAAAACCTATTCAGCACCTTTTGCCGCTACGCTGTATAGCAAAGAAATGATGACAATGGCGGATGGTGCTGCACAATGGGATTATCCGCGTTTGGAGTTTGGAGGCAGGCATCTGGATGACCCTGAAACACAACGCATCCCCGATATTTTACAAAAAGCATTTTATGGCCTGGCCCAGGGCGCCAGCCTGGTTGTTTTTTTTATGCTGCTAATGTGGGCATTATTGGCCGAGCAGCATAAACGCTTCATGCGCAGTGCAACCGCCAAAGCGGTCTGGGCTGTGGTCTTTGTGATGGTTTCTCTTACTTATGCGTTAATTTACCTATCCGCTTATTATCACGTTCTCGGCACGGATAAAGTGGGCGAGGACGTTTTTTATCAGGCCGTAAAAAGTATACGCACCGGTTTGGTGCTGGGTACGCTGACGACGCTGATAATGCTGCCGATGGCAATAGTTTTCGGGATATTGGCGGGTTTTTTTCGCGGCTGGATAGATGACGTGATTCAATATATTTACACCACGCTGAATTCCATCCCGAGTGTTTTGCTGATTGCCGCTTCAATCCTGATGGTGCAGGTCTATATGGCCAATCATGAACAGGATTTTACCAGCGTGATAGTGCGTGCCGATATGCGGCTGTTATTTTTGTGCATGATTCTTGGCGTGACCAGCTGGACCGGTTTATGCCGGTTGCTCAGGGCGGAAACCCTGAAACTTCGGGAAATGGAATATGTGCAAGCAGCGCAGGCGCTGGGCGTAAAACAAGGCATGATTTTGTTGCGTCATATTCTGCCCAATGTCATGCACATCGTGTTAATTTCCGTAGTGCTGGATTTCAGTTCGCTGGTGCTGGCGGAAGCGGTATTGTCCTATATCAATATCGGTGTCGATCCAACCACTTACAGCTGGGGTAATATGATTAACGGTGCACGGCTTGAGATGGCGCGTGAACCGGTCGTTTGGTGGTCTTTATCCGCCGCCTTTGTGTTTATGTTCGCCCTGGTGCTGGCCGCCAATTTATTTGCCGATACCGTTCAGCATGCGTTTGATCCTAGGCGAAGCGGCAATGAATAAATCGGTTACTGCTGAAAAATGCCGGTTAAATAGACTCAACCGGCAAACTTTTCATTTCTGAAAATAATTTTGGTGAAATCTGCCAGTAAATTCGACCAGGTTTCTGTAAGATTTTGCCCGGTCGAAAATGGGCGCCGTGAAAACCGGTATGCGGATCATTTCAACCAGCATTGCATAAGCCACTGCATCAAGAGTTGCCGGTTTATCGCCGAAAAAATAAGTCTTGTTATCCAGAAAATCCGACAAGGCTTGCAAATCCCGATTGCCGATTTCAACAATTTCATCATCGGAATGACGCCCCATTCCGTGTTTGTAAAGCGCATTCATAACATTTTTACGAGCGATGAAGGCAATAATTTTGTTAAGCGGGAACGGGATGCCGCCAAAAAACTCCTTATTTAAAGCCGTTGCATTTTGATCCAATTTCCAGCGTGCATGAACCAGAGTCCAATAAAGATTTTCCTCAATCATTTTGATGAACGCATGAGCGATTGCCTTATCCGTCTTACTTAAATCATTATCAAGGGGATCGCCGTAGGTTTCTTTTAAATAGTTCAGGATAAAACTCGAATCAGCAATGATTTTGCCATTGTCCTCGATATAGGGAAGTTTGCCTTTCGGGGCTTTACGCAAATAGTGCGCGCCGCTTAGTGTTTGATAGGGCAAACCTGACAACCTCAAATAGGCTTCAACTTTGACGCAAAAAGGGCTGGCATCTGACACATCGCCAATCGAACCAAATTTATAGACCGTAATCATTATCTATTTCATCCCCCGGATGAGACAGTTTACTCTGGCTAGACTCTTGCGTCTTTAGCCGTTTTTAACGGCATTAAAATAGATCGTGGCGCCTATAACAGCGGCGGGCGCCACGATTAGATTCAACACTGGAATAGTCAAGCCCATGACCGCGACTCCGCCAAAACTTAACGCCCCCAGGCGTATACTTTTAACCAGTTGTTTCTGTTCGGTGAACAATACGCCTGCATTTTCCAATGGATACGCCATATATTCCAGCGCCATGCCCCAGGCCCCGAACAAAGCCCATAGCAAAGGGGCAATCACGTTGATGCCGGGAATAATTGACAGTACCAGCAACGGCAAGGCTCTGGTTGCCAAATACCCGGCTCGCTTTAATTCTGCAAACATGACTTTAGCCAATGGCGGTTCAGCGTTTGCGCTGGTTTGTCCGGTAATGATTGCCAGAGTTTTCGCCGATAATCTGCCGTAAAAAGGGGCGGCAAGCAGATTAGCCACTACCGTAAAGGTAAAAAAACCTGCGATAAAAAAACTGATAAAAAATAAAGGCCATAATATCCAGCTTAACCATTGCAACCAGCCGGGAATAAAATGATTGATCAAATCGCCAACATAGTAATAAGCCAACGTCAAGGCTGCGCCATATAACAGCAGATTAATGAAAACCGGGATTACTATAAATTTACGCAACTCAGTTCTGGCCAGTAAATGCAAGCCTTTAAATAGATAACCGACCGCTAAAACCGGGTTATTACCTTTTTTGTCAAATAACATCTTTTAAACCTCTTATGCCTTGTTTAGCAGGATTCAATACGACGCCACGCTCGGTCACAATCGCTGCAATCAACTCAACGGGAGTTACATCGAATACCGGATTCCAGGCGCTGATTAATGAGTCCTCTTTGATGTAACAAGCGGGCAATAATTCATTCTGATGGCGTTGCTCAATTTCAATCTGATCGCCATTTTTGATGCTCCAGTCTATCGTTGTCGTGGGGGCTACGACCATAAGCTTGACCCCATGCTGTTTAGCCAGCACAGCTAAAGAATAAGTGCCTATTTTATTGGCGGTATCACCATTGGCGGCAATGCGGTCGGCACCGACTATTACCCAGTCGATAGCGCCGGATTTCATCAACCATGCCGCCGCTGAATCGGCACACAAGGTCACTGGAATGCCGTCTTGTGCCAATTCCCAAACGGTTAATCTTGCTCCTTGTAACCACGGGCGGGTTTCTCCGGCGTAGACTTTTATTGGCTGCCTTTGGTAGGCGCTTCGTATAACGCCGAGCGCCGTACCATAACCGCCTGTGGCTAGGGTGCCGGTATTGCAGTGGGTCATTACGCCTTTGGCGCCTGCAAGAATATCAGCGCCCAGTTCGCCCATTTTAGTGTTGGCGGTAATATCATCAGCATGAATTTTTTCAGCACACGCTAAAATTGCGGCCAGCGGATCTGTCTGCTCCTGATTCAATACGGCTTTCATTTGTTCCAACGCCCAAAACAGATTGACTGCTGTGGGTCTGGAGGATGCCAGCATTTCAATATCAATAGCCACTTTTTGCCGCCAATGTACAGGGTCTTCTGTAGTGTGCCGGAGGACAGAAAGCGCGACGCCATAAGCGGCTGCGATGCCGATAGCAGGCGCGCCACGCACACGCATGCTGGCGATGGCTTCGGTAACGC
>JBAQEN010000600.1:0-2824 GCA_049286765.1 Methylococcaceae bacterium | reverse complement strand
AAACAACTGCATTCTGTCAGTCTTGGCGCATTCAGATTACCGGAGAAATTTTTTAAAAAAATGCATAAACTCTATCCTGAAGAAAAGCTGTTTGCCAGCCCTCTGGCGAATCAGGATGGGATGATTTCCTACAGGCAGGAACTGGAACAGGAAATGATGCACTATTGCACTGAACAATTATTAAATCATATTCCTGAAGCCAAGTTTTTCCCATGCACATGATAAAACGGACCGTCCTGGTCACGGGAGCCAGTTCGGGTATAGGCCGCGCAGTAGCCCGAAGTTTGTTGCAACAGGGACATCACGTGATTGGTGTGTCGAGAGATTGCCGTAAGTTTACCCGGCAAATGGATAACTTTAATTCAGTGCAGATAGACTTGAGTCAGTTAAATGTATTGCCGCAAAAATTACATGAATTGCAACAAACATTCCCAGAAATAGATGCTGTAGTTTTTTCAGCTGGAATGGGTCAGTTCGGCTCATTGGAAGAGTTTTCCTACTCCCAAATCGAAGCCTTGATGACGATAAACTTTACCAGTCAGGTTTTTTTGAGCAGGGCTTTGCTACCGGCATTAAAGCGCAAAACTAACAGTGATTTAATTTTTATCGGTTCTGAGGCAGCAATTAAAGGCAGTCGCAAGGGCGCGATTTATTGCGCCAGTAAATTTGCTTTGCGGGGCTTTACTCAGGCATTACGCGAAGAGTGCAGTAAAAGCAACGTTCGTGTTTGTTTGATCAATCCCGGCATGGTAAAAACGACGTTTTTTGAACAGCTGACTTTTGAGCCGGGAGATGATGAAAGCAACAGTATTTTGCCGGAAGATTTGGCCGAAACGGTATCCTATGTACTTGGTTCACGTTCGCAGATGGTGATAGAAGAGATTAATTTGAGCCCTTTAAATAAGGTTGTGAAATTTAAAAAATTTTAAGGACATCAAAAATATCGAATTTCGACAGGTACTAATTAATATCTTTCATAGCTAAACTTTCGGCTACGCTCAGGAGAACCTTGTCGAATCATTATCTTAAACTGTTTTTTTGATTTCTATGCGAGCAATTTAATTGCCCTGATGTCCGGGTATAGGTACAATTATTGTCAATGTTTTGTAAAGCTTTATGGTAATATATTAACCATTATTATTCAGCGCGATCCAAACTCTTCTAACTCCAAAAGGCGTATGAATCTGGCTTAAGCGGGCCTAGGGTTTCAGAATAACTCAATGGTTTCATATTTATTTTTTCTTGATGCAAAGAAGCAACTATGGCAAGTTTTAATGACGATTCAGCGCAATATTTAATCAGTACGGTTTCTAAAAGATCGGGGGTTAAATCTGATCTCGTCAGAGCATGGGAACGTCGCTATCAGGCTGTTACGCCAATACGTACTGCAGGCGGACACCGTGTTTATACCGATCAGGATATTGCCCGTCTAAAATTGCTTAATCAGGCAACCAGCAATGGACACAGCATCAGTCAAATTGCGCAATTATCGCTGGATGATCTTAAAAATCTATTGAAAAATGAAACTGGTGCAGCCCCGCAGGCATTGGACACCATTAGCTATAAAACCAGTGACAGGATCCACCTTGCTGAAGATTATATTGAAAAATGTTATGCCGCGGTTTTAGCTTTTGACGCCAAATCACTGGAATCGCATTTTGAAAATGCGATCGTAGAACTGGGATCCGAAGCATTTATTGAGCACTTGTTGACGCCTTTGCTCACAAGAATTGGCGACCGTTGGAAAACAGGAGAACTGAGGCCGGTTCATGAACACATGACATCAGCGATCATCCGCTCTTTGACTTATATTTTACGCAATAATAATCCTTGTGCTGCTGATGCGCCAAGAATGATTGTTAGTACGCCGATCGGTCAATTACATGAATTAGGCGCTTTGCTCGCTGCTATCATGGCGGAACTTAAAGGCTGGCAAGTAACCTATCTAGGCGCCAATCTACCGGCCGAAGAAATTGCTGCTGCGGTTAAATATACTAATGCACGGGCGGTGACCATCAGTCTCAGTTTCAGCACTGATGATCATGTTGTTGCGAAAGAGCTGAGACGATTAAAAAAACTGATCGGCAATAATGTTGCGCTGATTGTCGGCGGTAGAGCGGCAGCCGATTATAAAGCGGTTTTAGACGAAGTGGGGGTGTTAAATATTCAAAGTTATGAACACTTTAGGCGGCTTTTGGATCAACTTGGCGCTAATAACCTAGAGCAAGAAAGCCTATGATACTTAATTAAGATGTGTTATTACCTGGACGCTAAAACGATTTTATTAGCCCACGGCGATTAAAATCGCCCACAAACTTACCTTTGATAAATTATCCTTAGGGGAATGAGTTATTAGCCAAAACTCAGTCGCTATGCTTAAATTACTTATCGCATCAACTTAATCTATCGTTATATTACTCTATGAGCTTTTGGAAAACCAAGAAACTGGCCGAAATGACTGCCGAAGAATGGGAGTCATTATGTGATAACTGCGGAAAGTGTTGCCTGCATAAACTGGAAGACGAAGATATCGGGAAAATAGTTTTTACCAGTATCGCTTGTAAGCTCATCGATCTTAAAACCTGCCGATGCACCCGCTATGCCGAGCGTACCCGATTAGTCGCGGACTGTCTGGACCTGAAACTAAGTGAATTCACCCGGTATGACTGGCTGCCTGCATCCTGCGCCTACCGTTTACTGAATGATGGTAATGATCTTCCAGTATGGCATCCTTTGCTATCGGGAAGTGCCACCAGTGTCAAAAAAGCGGGTGTTTCAATCAGCAGTTATGCAATTAAGGAATCTTCTGGGATAAATCTGGAAG
>JBAQEN010000599.1:0-2004 GCA_049286765.1 Methylococcaceae bacterium | reverse complement strand
ATTCCGGGCGTTCATCAGAGATCATGAAGATCGAATCGCCAATCTTGAATTCGGCATGAGCAATTTTTCCGTCGGGCATATTGAGCCGCATTAACTCGACTGCGCCAAAAGCTTTTTT
This sequence comes from Methylococcaceae bacterium, assembly GCA_049286765.1. Classification (GTDB taxonomy): domain Bacteria; phylum Pseudomonadota; class Gammaproteobacteria; order Methylococcales; family Methylomonadaceae; genus JAGXGJ01. The sequence continues at coordinate 1,886 of JBAQEN010000599.1, read as the reverse complement.
GTAGAATTCAAGCGCATCAGAGGCGCCCCGGACTGTCAGGTAGGCGCTAAGTGTGTGGTAGCCTTCGGGTATGGGTTTGATTGTTGTGTTCATAATTAGTCTCCAGTTAAAGATTTAATAATTGGCTTATTTTGCCTACGCTGTTAGTCGAATGACAATTGCCAAAATCGACAAACTGTTGAAAATTTTCTATTACGCTACATCTCCAATTTTACAGTTTAATAATGTGTTAAGGAACGCCTTGCTCTTAACAAAATCACTTGCAACTATGCGGTGTGGTCAAGCATACGTTTCTCCTGAAAACGACTAACGGATTCCTGGACGGACTTAATGTATCCGGTGTTTTGCCGGTTTTTATCTTGATGTTGCCTATATAAGCTTGAAATGACATAAGAGCTTCTGTTTCCGTTACCCAATGAGCTTGCGATTTGTCTTAACGTTTGACTCAGGCGGCACCAGCATACGCCAGAGCGTCAGTGCGCCGGCCGCGCATAGCTGACTGTCAGCATCTCCCACTGGTGCCCGTCGGGTTCATTCCAGTAAACGTTGCCAAGTTGCGTGTTGATCTGCATATCCACGGGTCCGCGTACTGTGCTGCGATACTGGATTCCCGCCGACTTGATGCGCTCAAGTATGGCATTGAACTCTTCCTGTCCGACACGGAAGCAAAAGTGATAGGCAGGAAAGTCTTCCTCCGTTTCTATGAAGTCTAGGGTCAATCCATCATTGACGTAGACAGGAGAAAATAACCCATTTTCTTCTTCCGCCCATGGAACCCCTAGAAGTTCCGCCAGGAGCCTTGCCGAAGCAGATTTATGGTGTGATGGCACTATTGTGTGGTCGAGATGTATCATCATCGCAGGTCTCCTGATTTTCGCAGGGTAGGAGGGCAGTTCATTTACAAGTACCGCCTAACGCAACGTTTGGCGCCTGACTTGTAAGTGCATTAACGGCTAAGTTTACAAATAGCTGTCTGGACATCAGGATCTCCTTTTATCAGTAAGCTGCAAGCCGCATCCCTTGTGTCCCGCAGAGCATTGTTTACATCTTTTTAATCATTGCAATGAGTTGATCAAGCGCCGTTCCCCAGCCTTCGTGGAAACCCATTTTTTCATGTTTGATGCGCGCTTCTTTATCAGCATGCATCACGAGCGCCGTATATTTTGTGCCGTTTTCATGCGGTTCAAGCGAAATAACCGCTGTCATAGCAAATTCTGCACACTCGTGTCCTGGCGTTTCTACTGGCTGATTCACGGGACGGAAACCCGGTTCTAAAGCGTTAGTCCACACTAATTTTTCGTTTGGGACGACTTCCAAATAACAACCCACATTAGGGAAATTTTGTCCTTCTGGTGACTGCATCACAGTACGAAATATGCCGCCAGGGCGCAGGTCAATTTCACAATCAATGGTTTTCCACGGCAACGGGCAAAACCACGGCTTAAGCTTTTCAGGAGTCGTCCAGGCTGCCCAAACAAGCTCTGGCGGCACATCAACAACACGCTCAAACATAAGGTCTAGTTCAGGGTTTGGTTTTAATTTGTTTAAGTTACTCATTGTCATCTCCTAATTAAATTACAAGCTAAGACCTGGTTAAATTAATAGTTCCGTCGTCGTTCGCGCTTGCTACCTCGCAGGGCAAAAGCGGGCTGCAAATTGTTTAGTCTTCTACGTATCTAGGGCTTTCTAGTGTAAGTGATTTCCATCATCTTCATTTCCTTGCCACCGTGGTGAGCTCCATACATGTCAAACGTCTGGTTATTATTATCGATAATCTTCCAGACAGCGCGATGGGTCATGTGTCCGCCGCCCGGTTCAGGGTGTTGCCCTTTCAAAGTAATCGTTTTACCGTCTGCGCTGGCCGCGCCTTCCATGATGAAGATGCC
>JBAQEN010000598.1:0-3056 GCA_049286765.1 Methylococcaceae bacterium | reverse complement strand
CGCAAATCAAACAATTGGCAGAACTCCGCGACACCTTGCTCCCCCGCCTGATCTCAGGCCAGCTCCGTTTGCCCGAAGCCGAGGCCATGGTGGAGGATTCCTGAGATGCCGACACGGTATTTGGTCAGTAGCTTGCTGATTAATTTCACATTTGGGCAGCGGGCTGCTGCCCAATCTATACATGTCACAGTCGACCTGTATAAAAATGCCGATTTTCTATATATGCAACCGTGATGGAGACGTTCCCCATGACTTCGATGGACCAATTAAATCGCTGGCTAGCTGGTGCTCGTGAAAACGAACACCTGGAATTCAAAGAAGCTAAGCAGCAATACGACACGACCAAACTGTTCCGCTATTGCGTGGCCTTGGCTAATGAGGGTGGCGGTCATCTGGTGCTGGGCGTTAGCGACAAGCCGCCGCGCCGGGTTGTCGGCACGCAGGCGTTTCAAAATAGCGGCGAGATCAAGGCGAGGATTCTGAATGCGCTGCGGTTTCGGGTTGAGATTACCGAATTGATCCATCCTGATGGTAGGGTTTTGGTGTTTGAAATTCCGCCGCGCCCGGTCGGAACGCCGTTGCATCATGACGGCGCTTATCTTATGCGAGCAGGTGAAGAACTGGTGCCGATGAGTGCGGATCAATTGCGCCGGATTCTGGCGGAAGGCGAACCGGACTGGTTCGATCAGGCAGCCCGTACAGAAGCGTCAGCCGATGACGTGATCGCGCTTTTAGATACGCAATCATTCTTTGAAATGATCGGCTTACCTTATCCGACTTCGCGGGATGGGGTGTTGGCGCGGTTGATGCGGGAACGTTTGATTACGGAGCAATCTGGCGGTTGGCTAATCACTAATTTGGCAGCCATTCTGTTGGCAAAGCGACTGGATGCCTTCTCGCCCGAGTTGGCACGGAAGGCACCGCGTGTGGTGATTTACGATGGAGTCAATAAGCTGGTCACGCGCGAGGATAAGCCGGGGATCCGAGGCTATGCGGTCGGTTTTGAGAGTTTGGTCGATTTTGTGCATTCCGCAGCACCTCAGAACCGTTTTGTTGAACAAGTTGTGCGCGAGGAAGTGAAGATGTTTCCACGCCAAGCGATACGCGAACTGGTTGCCAATGCGCTGGTGCATCAGGATTTTCAAGCCTCTGGCATATCAGTCATGATTGAAATGTATGCTGACAGGCTGGAAGTATCAAACCCCGGCCTGCCGCCCATCAAGGTGGAACGCTTCATCGATGAGTACCGTTCAAGGAATGAGCGATTGGCGGATTTGATGCGCCGATTGGGCGTTTGTGAAGAAAAAGGCAGTGGTATCGACAAGGTCGTCAGTGCCGCTGAGGTGTTTCAATTGCCAGCGCCGGATTTCCGCGTCAGCGAAACACGGACAACAGCAGTGCTTTTTGCTCATCAGGATTTCAGCGATATGAGCAAACCTGACCGAATACGCGCTTGTTACCAACATTGCTGTTTGCAGTATGTGAGCAATCAACGGATGTCCAACCAAAGTTTGCGGGAACGCTTCAAACTACCCGAATCTAAAGCGGCGACTGTTTCACTGGTAATTGGAGCGACTAAAGACGCTGGCCTAATCAAGGCTGATGAATCCGACAGTTTGTCTACCCGTTACGCCCGCTACTTGCCTTTCTGGGCGTAAGGAGTGTTTTAATGCAAAACTCAAGCGTTGTTGTTTCAACAGGAAATAACACAATAAATCAACAATTTAAGTGCTTTAATGCAAAACATTGGTTCATGTTGAATCGACTCGTCCGGCACGGAGCCTTGAAATGACCGAAGACCAACTGGAACAAGAAACCTTAAGCTGGCTGGCCGATGTCGGCTACACGGCTGTCTATGGCCCCGATATTGCGGTTGATGGCAGTACGCCCGAGCGCAGCAATTACATCCAGGTGGTTTTGGTGGAACGCTTGCGTAATGCGATCAATCGGCTTAATCCTCTGGTTCCTCTGGCCGCCCGCGAAGATGCCTTACAGCAGGTCTTGAATCTGGATACGCCGGTGCTGCTGTCGGCCAATCGCCACTTTCACCGCTTGCTGATCAACGGTGTGCCGGTGGAATATCAAAAAGACGGCGAAACCCGAGGCGATTTTGTGCGCCTGATCGACTTTGAGGATGTCGCTGCCAATGAATGGCTGGCGATTAATCAGTTCTCCATCAAGGGTCCCAAATATACCCGCCGCCCTGACATCATTTTATTCATCAATGGCTTGCCGTTGGTGCTGCTGGAGCTGAAGAATCCTGCTGACCTCACTGCCGATATATGGAAGGCCTACGGTCAGCTTGATACTTATAAAGAGCAAATTCCCGATGTGTTCCAGTACAACGAAGTGCTGGTGATTTCGGACGGCACTGAAGCGCTGATGGGTTCGCTTTCTGCTGACACCGAGCGTTTTATGGCATGGCGTACCATTGACGGCGTGACGCTTGACCCACTCGGCCAGTTTAACGAGCTGGAAACGCTGGTGCGCGGCGTGTTGGCTCCGGCTTATCTGCTGGATTTCCTGCGCTTCTTTGTGCTGTTTGAAGATGACGGCACGCTGGTCAAGAAGATCGCCGGTTATCACCAGTTCCATGCGGTGCGTTCGGCCATCACGCAGGTGGTAGCCGCATCACGCCCCGGTGGCAGTCACAAGGGCGGCGTGGTCTGGCATACGCAAGGCTCCGGCAAGAGCATCACCATGACCTGCTTTGCCGCCCGCGTGATGCGGGAAGTGGCGATGGAAAACCCGACCATCGTGGTGATTACTGATCGCAATGATCTGGATGGACAATTGTTTGGCGTGTTTTCGCTGTCGCAGGATTTATTGCGCGAGCAGCCGGTACAGGGCGAAACCCGTCAGGATTTACGCGCCAAGTTAGCCAATCGTCCTTCCGGCGGCATCGTGTTTGCCACCATCCAGAAATTCATGCCCGGTGAGGATGAAGACAGCTTTCCTGTGCTGTCGGATCGTCACAATATCGTGGTGATTGCCGATGAAGCGCACCGCACCCAGTACGGTTTTGAAGCCAAACTCAAAACTGTCCGTCGTACCCA
>JBAQEN010000597.1:0-2538 GCA_049286765.1 Methylococcaceae bacterium | reverse complement strand
TTACAGAAGTTTTGCAAGTATCTCACCTGATTAACCATTTTTGCATACAGAGTACGCGTTCATTGTGCATGATGGCGTCATTCCAGGAGAGATACTTTGCGGTAATTTCAGCAAGACGCAGTATTTCGACGGGTGTCATTTTCGATAAGATTAACAAAGGCAACCTGCGGCGTAACAAATCTTCCAGATGTACAACCATTTCATTCTGAGCGCAAAAAACCAGATCGGCCATGATAAACGGCAGTGCAGGCAGTATCCGTTTAGCCAATTCAGCATCTTGTTTAATCAACTCAAAAACACCTGATACTCTTTTACCATGACGCCGCAACAGCCACTGTGCGCTTTCATTGTCTATGCCTAAAGATATTGCCTCATTTAACACTGCGTCCGTCCACTGCTGATAATCTTCAACAGGCAACCAGGGAAAGGGCTTGCCGAAGGTTTTACAGGATTCATTAACACCTAATTTTTTGCATAGCGTATCGACAATACTGGCGGCATCTTCTCTGGCGGAGGACAATTTGCCACCGATTGAAGTAAGCATCCCGTTTTCCGAAGTTATTAATTCCCAGTCACGGTTGATGCTGGAAAGCGATGCACCAGCGCTTGGCTTTAATACACGCAAACCCGCGTAGCGTCCTATGATGTCCTGTTCTGTCCAGTTTACCGTCTTGAGTATACGATTAGCTTCGCTTAGCAGATAATTGACTTCTTCAGATTCAACCGTTACATGATCAATATCGCCGGCATATTCGTTATCGGTTGTACCTAGCAGGGTCAATCCGTACCAAGGGATGATAAAAAATACGCGCCCGTCAGCTTTTGCGGTTAACAGTAAGGCTTCATCCTCAAGAATTTTTGGAAGAATTAAATGAATGCCTTTTGACAACCTTCCATAGGGATTTTTATTTCGAGGATCTGCAGACCATTGACCTGTGCAATTAACAAGCTGGGTAGCATAAACCATTGTTGATTTTCCGCTGACATTATCATGTATTTCAGCGCCGCAAAGCTGTCCTTTGATTTCTACAAAACTGATGACTTTGCAATAATTAAGACAAACTGCTCCTTTAGCCTGAGCGCCATCTATCAATTCGAGCACAAAACGGGCATCATCGGTCTGTGCGTCTAAATACGTGAAGCCTGATTTTAATCCCGAGCTATCCAGACAGGAGAAGCGATTGCTAAAATCTGTCCGCGCATAGCGTCGATAGCCCTGGTTCTTTGGAACAATGCCCGCAAGCCAATCATAGATGATTAATCCAATCTTGAGACGTAAAGAACCGATTCGGCTATCTTTAAAAACCGGAACCCCGAATCGTAGCGGCCAGACCCGGTGTGGCGCTGATTTAAGCAGCATCTGGCGTTCAGCAAGGCTTTTGCGCACCAGTTTGAAATTCAGCGTTTCCAGATAACGCAAACCACCGTGGATTAACTTGCTGGAAGCGGAGGAGGTCGCACACGCCCAGTCACCCTGATCGACAATAGCCACTTTCAAGCCGCGCAATGCAGCGTCGTAAGCAGTCCAGGCGCCGTAAACACCGCCGCCGCAAATCAATACATCAAAATGCTGATCCTTGATTTTTGAAAAATCCCGCTTCATAACATAACCCTTATCTGCAAGGTTTTTATAAGCCATGATGGCTCAATGTGAAATACAGTGGGCGCACAATTGCCCAAGTTCTTAATCGCAGTCATGTAAAAGTAAATCCTTTCGCCCTGAGCGAAGCAAGCCCTGCGCGGGAAGCAAAGTGTTAGCGAGAAATAATTATGCCAGTGCGCTGTTTGGTGCATTTTTAAAAGCCGTTTCATGAGAGTCTGCCGAAGGGCAGCCGCCAGGAGCTCTTCAAGTATCTCGCATGATTTGCCATTTTTGCGAACAGAGTTCGCGTTCCCTGTTCATGATGTTGTCATCCCAGTTCAGAGACTTTGCGGCAAGTTCACCGAGGCGTTGTAATTCCACGCATGTCATTTTTGACAGTATCAGCAATGGCAACCTGCGGCGTAGCAAATCTTCCAGATGCACAACCATTTCATTCTGAGCGCAGAAAACCAAATCGGCCGCAATAAACGGCAATGCAGGCAATATCCGTTTAGCCAGTTCAGCATCTTGTTCAATCAATTCGAAAACAGCTGACACTTTTTTGCCATGGCGGCGCAACAGCCAGTGTGCGCTTTCTGAATCTATACCCAGAGCCACAGCATTTCTTAGCGTGCTGTCCGCCCATTGTTGATAATCCCCTGCGGGCAACCAGGGAAAGGACTTGCCGTAGGTTTTACAGGATTTATTAACGCCTAAATTTTTGCATACAGTATCGACAATACTGGCTGCATCTTCTCTGGCAGAAGTCAATCTGCCACCGATTGAAGAAAGCAGCCCGTTGTCTGAAGTTATTAATTCCCAGTCACGATTGCTACTGTAAAGCGATGCACTAGAACTTGGTTTTAACACACTTAAACCTGCGTAGCGCCCTATGATATCCTTTTCTGTCCAGTTTACTGTCTTGAGTACACGATTAGCTTCGTTCAGCAGATAAT
>JBAQEN010000596.1:0-2262 GCA_049286765.1 Methylococcaceae bacterium | reverse complement strand
AGGACGCCGCGTAACTCCGCTTCGCGACGGCCGCGCAGGGAAACGGCTCCGGGCTACCGCCCTCCGCAGTTTCCCTGCGCATAAAAAAGCGGACAATTCATTTGCTACAGAACTGGACATTTCTATTTGTTGCTAACAGTTTCATGGATCAGGCGAATAACCTGATTCTAATTGGTGGTACGGGTACCGGTAAAACTCATCTGGCAACAGCCCTGGCGGTATCGGCTATTCATCACGGTAAGCGTATCCGCTTCTATAACGCCGTCGACTTGGTCAACCAACTGGAAAAGGAAAAACAGCTCGGCAAGGCCGGTAATCTGGATAAGCAGTTGATACAGATGGATGCTGTTATCTTGGACGAGCTCGGCTATCTGCCGTTCCCTGAATCCGGTGGGGCTTTATTGTTCCATCTCGTCAGCCAACTGTATGAAAAGACCTCGTTGATCATCACGACAAACCTGAACTTTGCCGAATGGGTGCAGGTATTCGGTGATGCAAAAATGACGACGGCTTTATTGGATCGTGTAACCCATCACTGCGATATTCTCGAAACTGGCAACGATTCTTACCGGTTCAAACAACGAAAAAAAACAGCTGAAAAACAATAATTTTACTCTCTCACCTGGAAACTTTTCGGTGTTGATAGCTGGAAACTTTTGGATGTTGATTGACATAACACAATCGAAAATCACAGACATTTAAGGTGTAAAAATAGGTGGTTTTTTAATCAATGTGGCTTAAACTAATTGATTTAAGATATTGAACTGTCCTAGGTTAGACGCCGTTTTAAACCCCGTCCGGAATTATTTAAGGAATGTGGTTGGCTGTGCTTAGCCAAATAAAATCCCGAGACCGGGAGTAATTTGCTTCATCAGAGTTCCCTAAAGGAGTTAATTTTATGTCTACACTTTTTGAACTAGCCAGCGGCGGTATTGGCGTGATGCCCGACTCTGCGGATAATCCTAACAACCATGTTAACCCGCACCATGAGGCAGGTACAAGAATCAGCTTTGAAGTCCTGAATGTTGGTGATGCAGGCGGCAACGCTCGGGTTGGTGTTGAAATTGATGATACCTTTGTTACCGAGTGGCAGTCACAGTATCTGGACCCAGGGCAGAGTGAAGTCGGCTATGCAAGTCTGGGCCGTCTCAGTGAGGGGGGACACACGACACTTGTTTACGTGAACCCAGGCTCCGGTCAATCGGATCATAGTACCAATACCTTTAATATCGAGTGAATCGCTATGCCGCAACATGTTTGTAATGGCGCTACATTAATGTGCAGTTTTGGCCTTGCGCCCGGCCAATTAACTGTGCTGCCGGTCAATAGAGTGATGACCAGCAGCCAGCCAGCGGCCACGATCATGGATCACCAACCGTTTGTCAATATAGCGCCTTTCGGTATGTGCGCGAGTATTGCTAATCCGATGGTGGCCGCCGCGACAGCAGCAGCCTGGGGAGTTCTTACACCGCAGCCGTGTATCCCAAATACTATCAGCCCTTGGATCCCGGGCGCACCGACCGTGCTGCTCGACAATCAGCCCTCGCTGGATAACACGTGTAAGCTTAATTGTTTATGGGCCGGAATAATTCAGGTTGTCGTGCCAGGACAGTTCACTGAGTTGATACCTTGAGAAGTGATTGGCTTTCGCCATTGATGCTGGTCCATTCGGAGTAAACTTGTCAAATCACAATGAACTTTGAGTATACCTAAGATAATAATAAGGTCTCCTATTTCGACAAAACCAGTTTGATATTAAATTTTCTTTGTTGTGAAACCCAAACAAAGGCTCAGGAGAAACAAGATGGGAGACGATTTTGAGAAAACGGAGTCGGCTGAGAGACTTCGCCGGGAAATGGTGGAAGGCTTGCTCTATGCCCATTCGATACTGAATGACACGACAAAAAAGATGCTCGATACCGCCTCAAAAATAGCTCGACGAAGGCTTCTATTCCAAGGGTGAGGTTCATGGGTTGGTCGACAAGTCCGGCCGGTGGCGGGCGATCGATTTCCAATCGATCCGCAAACGCCCGCCCAAGGCAAATGCCGGGAAACCGTAAGTCACACTGTTTCACGTTCTTATCAGAACGTTGCTTCCGTAAGTGGCACAAGGAAAACCCAAGCCGGATTTACTAATCAATGTGGGCAGGTGTTCATAGTATCAGCGCTTTAACTCGATACACTTCCGAAGCATCTGCTCATTGAAGTCATCGGTGTCGGGCTCCGTTCTGAGTCTTGGCTTCGATCAGCTGAATCTACTTG
>JBAQEN010000595.1:0-13678 GCA_049286765.1 Methylococcaceae bacterium | reverse complement strand
AGTTGTGCGCCGCGGCCGGAGCAGGACGAACGCGGGCCGCCGAAGGCAATAACCGCCAGGAAAATTTTTCGCCGCTGAAATCGGATGGACCCCATTTCAGCTTTCGCGAAAAATCCTGGCGCGCTTGATCCAACTCGATATGACGCACACCCATCTGAAGAGCCAGATCAAAAGCCGCAATCGTATTTTCAGGCGCATAGGACGAAGCGCCCCGATGAGCAATAACCATTACAACCGGAGTTGACATAAGAACGTCTTCCATTTTACACAGTATGACAGATTCTTCATCACCGCTTAGTTAGGCAGCAATCCAAGTTATTATCTATTTAATTCATACACTTATGCTATAAATGAATTATTTTATGCATTTATTCAGTATCTTGAAAAAACTAAAATGATGAACCAAGCCGGAGGATGAGTTTTATAGATACCCAGACCCTGTTATTTTTGGTAAACCCTAGAAAACAATTTGTATTATTCTGTCCAATGTCGCGCGATACGCTGCTTTGTTGCAGGTAAAGATAACCGCAAGAAAAGTCGTTTTTTGGAGAGTGGTGTGATTAGACAGAAGGTGCAGAAATGTCTATTGAAAATAATTTAATACATTCCGCAAATTACTGAAACCAATAGCGAAACCGGCTTATTATCTCTTGCTCAGCTTCAAACCAGTCATCCATTTCATGACCTGGCTCAAAACCTCTTTTTTCGCCTCGATAATAAGCATTTACTGCAACCATCTCTCGAAACGAATCTTTCAAGTCAATGTCGCCGCTATAATCAAGTAATGATTTATGTTCCATATATCCTCCTTTGAAGAGAAAGTTTGAAGGATTCATTTTATACTACTTACGGTCATAGATTGCACTTTTTAGAAAGCCCTCACCCCGTTACTATTTAAAGAAAATTGTGGCGCATGGTTTGACCCGGACAGACTATTCATCGCATCTGAAAATTCAGACACTCTAAATCCACAAAGCAGACATTCGCATCCATCTAATACTGGGATGGTTTACAGGCTCAACCAGACCCTTTACTTTCATTCGAATTTTAAGACAAGAAGTAATAACCTCATTTACTGTGAAGCGGGTTCATATACGCTATTTTCCTGGAAAACGGCTTCAGGGTATCCAAATATGAGGCACTGTAATATCCAATAATCAATTTTGCCGATTTCTATGTACAAAGAGCTGGGCGATTTATTGCCAACTCTGCGTCATTTCACACACAATGACGGCAAATCACACAATCTACAAGAGAAATAAATGCTTTCACTTTATAAAGGCGATCTAAGGGCAATTGATAAGGCAATGTATTAGCCTCTTCGCTTCTGTTTGGCATCAATTTCGCTTTATCAACTCCCGCTTAGCCTATTTTTAAAAACATCTTACGAAATATCCGCGCATGTTTTTGAAAAAAAGATGATGCAATCATGTTTGGACCAATTAATTGCTATTTTAATAATGAAAATAATATGAAAACCAGAAAAATTAATGCCTTTGCCCTGTCGTGCGCCATAGGTGCCACACTGTTTCAATCTTCAGCCACGGCGATGATGGGTGGCGGCGGTTGTATGATGGGCTGTTCTACCACTATTATCGACCCGCCACGCGGAGCAGCCTTTAAAGATCCGGCGGTGATGACCAATCTTTCAGCGACGCCCGGCATTGTTGAAGTCAACCTGGAAGCGAAAGTGGCTCCGGTCAATATCAACGGTACCGTCGCCAATCTGCAAACCTACAACGGGACCTATCCGGCGCCCACTATCAAAGCGAAAAAGGGCGATTTATTACGCGTGCATTTTAAAAACTCGCTCCCCGATACCGGCTTAAATATGCACGATCAGCCGCGTTCTGTCACCAATCTGCATACGCATGGTTTGCACGTATCTCCCGAGAGCAACTCGGATAATATGATGCTGCATTTGATGACAGGCGACACATTCGATTACGAGTACGATTTAAACCTGCATCCCGGCGGCAACCTGAACTGGTATCACCCGCATGCGCACGGCAATGCCGCCGAACAGGTCTGGGGGGGGCTGGCCGGCGCGCTAGATGTCAGCGATGATACAATGGTGCTTGACGGTTACGAAACGCATATTCTTGTGCTTAAAGATATCAGTCTGAGCGGCAATGTCCCCGCTTCGCATACGTCTGATGATTTCATGAACGGCAAAGAGGGCAACACGATGATGGTCAACGGCCAGGTCAATCCGGTGCTGCCGATGAGGCCTGGGCAAGTGCAGCGCTGGAAAATCGTTAATGCCAGTAACGCCCGATTCTACAAACTGAGCCTAGCTAATCACAGTCTTTACGTCGTCGGCAGCGACGGCGGCTTGCTGAATAAGCCTTACGCTCAAAGCACTCTGCTGCTGTCGCCGGGCGAGCGCGTGGATGTCTTGGTGAAAGCATCCACAACCAAGGGTTATTATAAGTTCCAGGCCTTGCCTTATAATCGCGGCGCAGGCAATTCAGCTTACGAGCAAATCACGCTGATGACCGCAAATATCACCGGAACCTCGTTGAGCCAAAGCCTTCCAACATCCGTCAATCCAAACGCGGTGCGTCTCGCTGTTCCTGCCAATGCGGTCACCCGCAGGCTTGAACTGAGTATGGGCATGATGATGGGCGGCGGCATGGGAATAGCATCCATCAACGGTATTTCCTACTCTGAAACGGATGCTTATACCATTCCATCCTTTTTGAATACCTATGAAATTTGGGAAGTTGTTAATAACAGTATGATGGATCATCCGTTCCATCAACACGTTAACCATGCTCAAGTCATTTCCATATCGGGTGGTGATTCTGCGTATAAATCGTTATACACAACAGTGCCGGCCTGGAAAGATACCGTGATTGTGCCACGTATGGGCAGTGTTAAACTCCTGGTCCCAGTGATGGACTTTACCGGTACGGCGATGTTTCATTGTCATATCTTGGAACATGAAGATATGGGAATGATGGGCGTTTGGGATATCCGGTAGAAGATAAAAGATGCTAGATGGAATAGTTTAAACTAATTCTGGAGTTATTTTTATGAGCAGAAGATTTCAGGTTAAGTTTGAACTACTCCATTTTAGCTATCTTGGTGTTCTACCGGTTAGGCATTAGCCGGTTAAATTTTTAGCATATTCCTTGGACTATGTAATTTTTGCTTAGCAGCGGCAGATTCTTGCTTAGGAGCAGCTTCTCAGTGGATTCCCTGACTGGATGTTTTGGCCGAAAATGACCATTAAAATTTAGAATCCAACGGATGCTTAACGACCCTTATGGGCTTTCGGATATAGCTTCTCGAATATCAGTTTTGTTCTAATACCAATCATTCGCTACGTAACTTCAGTGTAGATTCAAAATCCCAATTAAGGTTATTCCGCCGGTACCATATAATAAAGAACTGTCCCACGTATGGGGAGAAAAGGCCTCAGCAAGCGTCATTAAAATCGGTATTGCTGTTATTGCAACTATAAATTGCAAATCAGTAAATGGATAATTATTGTAGTAGATGAACAGGATACTTGTAATAAAGACGCAGGCACTGCCTTCAATACTGCGAATATATTTTTTGCTGGTAAACAATGCCCGAGTTTGGTAACGATATTTGCCGAATCGAATGCCTATAGGTTCTGCTAAACCATCGCCTATACCATTAATAAGTATTGGAATAGAGAGTAATTCTAAGGCTTTATAATTTGCCAAATAAAATGAAACAATACCCAGTACAATATAACTCTCCATAAACTGGGTAATTAACCAGAGCAGTGTTTATGGATTGTCTTCTGGGCAGTCGAAAAACAAAAACATCGTCGCCAGTATGGATACGCGCTGCCTAATGGGATTGATAAAAATTAAAAGGGAAAGTAGCGTCAACAAGCTCCCTAATAACACCTTGCGAATGGCGTTCCAAAATACCGTAGCAGCTGACGCTGGCAGCCAAAGCGGTTGGTTTGCCGTTTCACCTTCGCCCCTTGTCTTTCCATCGACCACGGCAAACAACTGGAGTCGAACTCCACCTTTGTAGTGGAAGAGTGCTGTGTTTAGCGCCCTGGCTTACCTTGGCCCTTCACCAGACGAATACGATACCGGTTTACGTCTGTTATCGTGGGTTTCGCAACATCGGCACAATCGGTGGCGAATCAACCACCTGGATGGTGCCGAGAGCCTCAAATCCGTGCCGCTCGTATAAAAGAATATTTCGCGGGCTTGTCGCTTCAAGATAGGCTAACACCTGTTGTCGATCGCACTGCTCCAGGACATGGCGCTGTAACGTTGAACCGATTCCTCGGCCCTGACTCATCGGATCGACCCCGATGAGCGGTAGATGCCAGTGCGGCTCTCCAGGGTGGTATGCATCCATTTGCTCGAACATCGAAAGCATCACGTCCTTCCGTTCAGCGGCTACCGTTTCCTGAATGACGCTCACCAGGGATGCCTCATCCGGCGCTTCTCCTGGCGGCAACCACATGGCGACACCGGTAAAATTCTCAGTGTAGTGAGCAGTTCCAAGATCAATGGCACCGCCGCCGAATGCTCGAACAAAGCGTGGAAACGCCTCCAAGTACTGTTGCGGATCGGGCCATGCCCAACGGCAAGCTGGATCGCTGCTGAAAGCGAGAGTCAAAACGGCCACGCACCGCTCCTCATCGGCCGCTGTAACGGTCCGGATCAATGAATCAGACATAATCTCTAACCTCTTTTATTTCATTTTATCGTCTCTCCGCGACCAAACGAAGAGCTACACGGGAGCCGCCAGGAAAACTGAAAAATTATCCCGCATTATAATCGCGCTCCGGTTAAGCACAATGTTGCTTTAAGCCAAATTATTCGGCATAAGCGAAAATTGCATAGCCAATTCCCACGATACCAAATCGGTTGGATACCCGAAGACAGCAGCGCCGCCCATATAAAGCGGAGTAAAAATCCGGCGTGAGTGACGGCTAACATGCCATATAAAGTGATATGATATGATATGAAATCATATCAATTTAACTTATGGCCGTTTTAATTTGATCGATCCAGTTGTAACATCACGGGTTGGAAATAAGTTCCGGTCAAGATCGCCTTTCAGCAGTTCAAATAAGTCCAGCGTAAACACCTGGTTACCGATATGCCACGAATGAGCGAAAGTGCCTATTTCCGCTTTTTGATCGGCATCCCGTATCGCCTTCTCTGAATCCAATGCATTAAAATAATCAGTACAATCGACATTCGCCGCCTTTGCCGGAATATTTTCAGGTAACCCGACACGACCCACCCGAGGCGATATGCCCACCCGTTTCGCATTGGAAAGTTTAAGGACTGAATCCGCCCCATTCGAATAATTGGTAAAACGGATACAGTGACGATAAATCGCTTCCGTGGATGAATTGCCTTCTGAAAGCGAGTCTGACGAAATATCGCCGCCTATGAAGGCAATTTGACTAACCAGCCAGCTGGCCTGACTCAGATAAGAGTCATCGGCATCGTCAAATGCTTCACGTATCACATAAGCACCGGTGGAATGCCCCAACAAATGAATATTAATTGTACAGCCTGGTCCCTGCTCTTTTGCTAAGATTCGAATGCCGTCAGTAACTAATTGCATCGCGGTAACCTTTGCATCATGACGGTCTTCCAAGTAATTTAAGGCGCTATCCGCGCTAGGCCAGTCGAAAGACATCACCACCCCTTTATAGCCGACGGCTTGTAGATCCTTTTTCAATTGCCGGTGTCTTTTCATGACGACTTCCTGATCATTATTATATCCGTGGATAAAAACCAAAATATCGCCACGGTCCTTACTTGCGTCGCGAGAATCAAGACCCCATACAGACGCTTGACGCAGATTTTTGACCCATTCACCAACGCTTTTTCTATGTTGCGGTAAAGGTACGTCCGAAGTATCTGGAACCTGGAGATACAAACTTTTTCCCGGTTCAGAAATAAATTGACCGCCTCTGACAGCGCGGGCACACAATACGAAATCTTCGCTCATAACTCCTCCTCAATATTGATAGTTTCATATGGAATCATATCATTTAGTATCATTATATTTAACATTAAAACCTTGTGAGGATTTTGAATAAAAACCACATATATCCAATGAAAACAGTGGTTTTAAACCATTCCGTCCACTCGGTCTGATTAACAATCAAGCTTCCAAGAAATAAGACTAAGGAAATGACGGCTAGCCAAACAAGAGGGGAAATATAACCTAGCCAGACAACATGTTGATCGTTCTTTTTGAAAAGTTTTGTCCGGAACTTTTCCGTTAACAATAAATTCGGCTATATCATCCCAGCGTTCTTCTTTTAATGCTGCACCATGAGCACCTCTTACATACTCAATTTCGTTCGGATGATCCAAATCTTCAAAGCCGTCATGACCCGCGCTGCCTAAATCCTGAATATTTTAAATTTGAATCGCTTCTGGAAACAGCTCAGCACCCATGCCGCCTATGATGTACAGCGTCTTGTCGCCGGTACTTATGCCGATATAACGCATCGATACAACAGCGCCCCAAGAATCATTACCTTAGGCGTGAAGGCCAGATAACCCACCCCGGCTTCGTGCCGCATTTCCCTGACCTTGCGTTTGTCGATAATACGCTCTTTTTCGGATTCGTCCAGAATGTCATAAATCGCTTGCTTGATAACACCGTGTGGTAGCGGTTTTACAACGATCTCCTTCATTTTCCACCAGAGTTTTTTCACGCGCGGCTTTTTCTCCGAGGCGCAATTATTAACCTGGGCATGGTCGAATATTACCAGCCAGAAGGCCATTTGGGTAGGCGTTAGCGAGGTTAAATCATCACGGCAATAACCGGTTTAGTGTCTGCCCGGGCCAGCGCGGGAATAATGGCATGCGCCAGGTCGCGCATAGTCATGCGGTTGACCTGCCTTTTCATCATAAGCCAGTCAATTTGAGTTCCCGGCAATTCCAGTTCCTTCGCACTGATTAAACCCAGCGCTGGAGACGGCCCGGGGTGAAACGCGAGTATTCAAGCGCCTGGATGCGGCGGTAGGGGTATTGTTTAAGTTGGGAGTTTGATGAGCATGGAGTTCACAGTTCCGCCTTCAGTGCATACACTTGCCGGTGCAACGGTTCGATGGTCTGGAAGGCTGGCCGCGAATCATATCTGGCCCAGCCATCGGCATCCAGCCACATGCCGAAACGACATTGCCGGGGATCCAGCGAGGGCGGCGATTCACGCTTGTCCTTGAGGTAACTTTATGGATGAAATCGAGGCGCGGTGCTCGACTCTGGCAAAGTGCTACTGCAAAGCGTCGTGGCTGACGAAAAGCTGTTCTGTCCAGACCGGATCATGCCGCCAGGTAACCGACCAGCCCGGCAACTCGAGTGCTGGCATGGGGCGGGCAATACCGTAGCCCTGGGCTAAGTCACAGCCGAGTTTCAGCAGCAGTGAGCCCTGTTCGACAGTCTCCACCCCTTCGGCGATAACCTGGCGCCGGAAGGCAGTGGCCAGGCCAATCACGCCCTCCACAATGGCCAAGTCATCCGGATCCTTGATCATGTCGCGCACGAAGCTCTGGTCTATCTTGAGTATGCTGACCGCCAGGCGTTTAAGATAGGTCAGCGAGGAATAACCGGTGCCGAAGTCGTCCAGGGCGAAACTTACGCCGATCTTCCGGCTGGCATCAATCACCCGGGACACTTTGGATAAGTCTTCCATCGCGCTGGTTTCCAGTACTTCCAGTTCCAGGTCGCCCGGACTGACATTCGGATGCGCCGACAGCAGGGCGCTCAGGCGCTCGACGAAGTCCGTCTGCTGCAACTGGCGGGAGCCAAGATTGACACTCACCGGGATATTTAGCCCGGCCGCATGCCATAGTTCCATCTGGGTCAGTGCGGTGTCGATCACCCATTCCCCCAGTTCGATGGCCAGCGGATGATCCTCGATCATCGGCAGGAACATGTCCGGCTGCAGCAGACCTCTTTCCGGGTGTTGCCAGCGGATCAGGGCCTCGGCACCAATGACTGTACCCGTGCGCATGTTCACCTTGGGCTGGTAATACAGCACGAATTCGCGCGCGCTCAAGGCGCGGCAGATGCGATCCAGACTTTCATGATGGCTGCGGATACGGCTGTCCTGCTCAGCATCGAAGAAGTGGTAACGGTTCTTGCCTGCCAGCTTGGCCTGATACATGGACTGGTCGGCCTGGCGTAGCAGTTGATCCGCATCGATGTCTTCCGCCTGCGCGTAGAAGGTAACGCCGAGACTCGCCGAGACCTGGAGGGTGATGTCGCCATACTGCACCGGCTGGGCTGCGGCGGCTAGCAGGCGGCTGAGCATCGGCACGCTGGCGTCGATGCCGCCGCTGTCGAGCAGCACGGCAACGAACTCATCGCCGCCCAATCGGGCGAGGGTGTCGCCTTCGCGCAGAGCCTGCTTCATGCGGGTGGCCACGGCGATCAGCAACTGGTCGCCGACTTCATGTCCGTGCTTATCATTGATGGCCTTAAAGCCATCGAGGTCGAGATAGGCCACCGCCAGCCCTTGTCCTCGCCGTCGAGTATGAGCCATGGCTTGGTGCAGCCGGTCAGCCAGCAGCACGCGATTGGGCAAACTGGTCAGCGCGTCGTAATGGGCGCTGCGCTCTAACTTCTGTTCGTGCTCTTTGGCCATGGTGATGTCGGAGAACAAGCCCAAGTAGCGCCGGGGGTTGCCCGGGCCATTGGGTACCGTACTGATGGTGAGCAACTCTGGATATACCTCGCCGTTCTTGCGCCGGTTCCAGATTTCGCCGTACCAGTGGTCTTTCTTGATCAGATCACGCCACATGGCGGCATAGAAGTCATTTTCATGACGGCCGGACTTGAGGAGGCGCGGGTTCTTGCCCAGGACTTCGTCTCGGCTGTAGCCTGTGATGTCGCTGAAGGCGTCATTGACGTCAATGATCGCGCCATCAGCAGCGGTGATCATGATCCCTTCGCGGGCATGACTGAATACGCTGGCGGCGAGATGAAGTTTTTCTTCGGATTCCTTTAAATCTTGGATGTCGGTGCAAGTGCCAAACCAATTAATGACCTTGCCGTTCGCATCGTGCAACGATACCCCACGAACCAGCCACCAACGGTAAATGCCATCTGCGCGGCGCAACCTGCATTCAAGCGAGTAACTACCATCATTTTTTATTGCGTGTTGCCAGGCATCCCACGCTCTTTGCTGGTCATCAGGATGAAAGGGGATGATCCAACCCTGTCCGTAGCTTTCTTCCAGCGTCAAGCCGGTGAAATCCACCCATTGTTGATTGAAATAAATGTTCCAGCCATCCGGTCTTGTAATCCAGACGATTTGTGGCATAGCCTCGGCCAGCGTACGAAATTTTTGTTCGCTCTGCCGCAACGCTTCCATCGCCTGCTTGCGCTCGGTGATGTCTTGCAGAAAAATTACAAACCGTCCGTCTTCGGAGGGCTGGTACTGGATGCTGACTTCGACCTCAAAAATGCTCCCATCCTTGCGCCGGTGCCGGGACTCGAAACGATCCTCGCCCTGCGCTGTGGTATTTTGGAGATGGGTGGCAATATCTTCGGCCGTTTCGAGGGCTTCCAGGTCAAAAACGCGCATGGACAGCAGTTCCTGCTCACTATAACCGCTCATCCGGCTATAGGTCTCGTTGACTTCCAGCAGGCGCCCCTGCCTGTCCACCAGCCAGAAGCCGTCCATGACCGTACGGAGGATGGTTCGATGCCTTTCTTCTCTCTCCCGTAGCAAGGAGGTCAACTCGAGCTGCCTACGGTAGATCACGAGCCGCTGCTGCCGCCACAGGAAAATCGCCACCGCGCCCGCGCTGCACACTAAGACGCTCACCAGCAAGAGGGTTAGCCACAGCCGTTCATGCAAAGGTGCGTAGACCTCCGCCGTGCCTATACGGGTCACGATGCGCCAAGGCGAGTCTGGAACGGCACGCACCGCCGCAATCACCGGCATGCCCCGATAGTCCACGCCATCCACAATACCGCGTTGTCCCAATACGGCTTTTGCCGCAGGCAACTCGGTGTTGGTCAGTGGCATGCGCAGGGCGAGGGCGGCATTCGCCCGGAAGCGAAGGTCGTTTAGAAAGAGGACGTCATTGCCGTCCCGGCGGACGAGCAGTGTTTCAGCGCTGGTGCTTGGCGCCGGCCAGCGTTTGATGAGCGGGTACAGAACGATGCTTGGATCAATGCGCAGAACAATCGCGCCCAGCGGCCGGTTGCCGTCCTGCGTGTCGAGGATCGGCACTATCAGGGCCAGATACACGCGTTGGTCGTGCTCGTCCCGATAAAAATCTTGCAGCGTAACCTGGCCCAATCTTAGAGAAGCAACTGTGCGCTCCGCAAGTATGGCGGCCGCGGGTTCCGCTGTATTGGGCACCGACATCCGGTTGACGCCTTTCGCATCGAGGAGAAAAGCCCGGTCATAGCCGATGTAACGCATGTACTTTCCGAACAACTCTCGCATCTCCCGTTGCGCGGGCACGCTACGCGGCGTCTCCAGCAGCCGCCTCACGGCAGCGGTAATCAAGGCACTGTGGGAGAGGTTGGCATCCTCAAGACGCTCTATGCGCCACCGGACCAGCTCGTCCGTTTTCAACTCCGACACTGCAATGAGTTGAGACTCCACTTGCCGGCGGAACCTCCGTTCGGTCTCGCGATAGTTGTTATACGTAACTGCGAGGATTCCCGCAGCGAAAACGAAGAAAATCAAGGTGTAAGGGAGCAGACTTAACGTATCGGCTTCAGACGAGTCATCCGGCCGCACAGTGTTACGAGCGGCGAGGACCAGCAGCGCCAAGCCCATAATCAGCATGATGAGGCTTGTGTTGAGCGCGGGATGGATCAGTATTTTGCCGAACAGTATCGGGGGGCCAAAGACATAGGCTAGCAAGTATATGTAGCTCACCAACGAGACTAACCCGCCAAAGCCCCACGCAAGCCAACTTCGCCAGTATCCGCGGGCGCCGTGGGACAGCGAGGCGAGTAGTAGTAGCGATCCGTTGGCCAACAGGAAGCAGAAGGCTGTGATGGGAGAGATATACCCTATGGGCGCGTCGCCAAACGTGCCGGTAATGCGCAGACTGAGGAGTTCCGCCGACCCGTATACACCCAGAAAACGCAGCGCAAACAGCAGCAAGGAGGTTATCGCACCCGCCCAGCCGAAGCTGGTGATCAGCAAGACAGCGACAGGTCGATGCGGCATCCGGGCGCCGAGACAGAGGGCTGCACCGAACAACATAGAGAGCCCTGCCGTACTCGGCGCCATCGGTTGGGTGCCGATTTTCCACATGGTGAGGACGGGCGCGTCCAGTATCCAGCCGAACAAGGCGAGAAAGCCGATGGCCGCCACCGACAGACCCGCAGCCAGAAGCGCGAATGTGATCAAGCTTTCCAAACGGATGCGTCTTGTGACTGTCATGTCATTCTTCGTGCAAAAATTGGGCGGGGTGACGCGGCCATGAAGGTCACGGCAAACATTGCGGCTGGCCTTGGCTCGATGTCCAGCCCCAGGATCTTCCGGGCCAGCACGGGCGCCAATTGCAAACCAGGCGAGTGGCCCGGTTTCGCCTCAAAATCATCCAGCAAGCACAAGCCGGCGCCACTCACATGCGGGCCCCATCCACCGGTTGCAATTCGACTCGGATTTCGCTGCCGCGGTCGGCGGGGGAGTAACCCTGCTTGAAGCATCTGGCTACCAGTTCGTTGACAAGCAGTCCACAGGAGGCAGTCGGTCCATCCAGACTTAGATCGAGGCCAAGCCTGAATGGAACGGGACTGGACGACCATGAACTTAATCCGCCGCCGCATCAGAACAAAAAGTATAAATTCATAATGCTGCCGAATGAAAAACCGCCATTTTTTCAATAAGCATATCCCGATAGGTATAGGGAATGCCGCCCGTGCCATAACCCGATTGACGTAGTCCCGCAAACGGCATCCAATCGACCCGGAAAGCCGTATGGTCATTAATCATAACCGTAGATGCGGCCAAATGTTTATAAGCATAGAGGGCCGTATCTATATTTTGTGTTGCGACAGCCGCCTGGAAGGCATACGGCAGGGCGTTGGCCCGATTAATAGCCTCATCAATGTTATCGAAATCATAGACACAGATGACCGGACCGAAAATTTCCCGCTGGCTGACCTTGCTGAGTTCTGACGGGTTCAATAGCACGGTAGGTGAATAAAGTGCATTCGATAGCCGCTTGCCGCCAGTCATCAGCGTAGCTTTTTCCTGTAGAGCATCATTGACCCAGGCTTCGATCCGGTCAACTTCACTGTGCCGGATCAAAGGGCCAACATCGGTTTTATCACTGGCGGGATCGCCTACAATCATGTTTTCAGCCAGCGAAGCTAAGCGCTCCGAGACTGAGCGGGCAATCGAGCGATGCGCATAAACGCGTTGTACGGAAACACAGACTTGTCCGGCATGATAAAAACCGCCTTTTCCCAGTAACGCTAACATGTTGTCCAGATTGGCATCTTCGGCGACAATCACCGGCGCCACACCACCATGCTCCAAAGCGCAGCGGGTGCCCGGCGCCAGTTTTGAACGCAGCATCCAGCCAATTACCGAACTACCGATAAAACTGAAGAATGCGACACGCTGATCGGTTACCAATTGTTCGGCAACGGCAATATCTTCAACAACAACCGGTTGACACCAGGCTTTCGGCAAGCCAGCCTCATGCAATATTCCGGCTATGGCAAAAGCAGACAGCGGCGTTTCCTTGGCGGGCTTGATAATGACCGGGCAGCCGCTCGCAATGGCGGGGCCTACCTGATGGACGATTAAATTCAATGGATGATTGAAGGCGCTCACGGCAACTACCGGCCCGATAGGTTCTCTGTGTGTAAATGCCAGGCGATTCATCGAGGCCGGATTAAGTTGCATGGGTATTTCCGAACCGTGTTCTGTGCGGATACAATCGATACAAATCTTGATACCGTCAATGGCGCGGATTAGCTCAACCCGTGTATCAAGATAAGGCTTACCGCCTTCGGCAATGGCAAGCATGATTAATTGTTCAGAGCGTTCCTGCATTAATGAGGCGGCGCGTTCCAGTATGCTGATACGTTCGTGGGCAGGTAACCAGTGCTTACGATCACGAAAAACGGCCGTCATATTTTTTAACGCCTGCTCGGCCCCGGCCGAATCGATAGTTTCTACCGATCCGACACATTTGCCGTCATAGGGCGAGATAATCCGGGCGATACCTGCAGGATGTGCATTTGGAACTTGTATTTGAAAATGCATAGCGGTCTTCCTGTTATACAAGGTAAACAAGTGTACCCGGTATTTTTGTCAACTTCATAATAATATCAATCATCCTATTTTAGAGCAGTCTGAATAGTAGTAACCGGTAGGCGAGCTTATATTGACAAAATATTCACACAAAAGATCAACTGAAGAGAAGTTGCTTCTGGGCGCAGGATCAATGCTGACATATTCTGTCCACAACAACGGCTTATAATATTTTTGAGCTCAACTGCTTTATTTAGGATAATGTATTAACCTAAATTTTCCACCATTTTTGTTAGGTTTGGCACAGCATTGACCCTTTGTGAACATTCAGGAATGAAGCGGGCATTCCCATTCCTCGGTTTAGGTTATGACGCAAGAAATACCTAAATGAGAGCCGATTAAATAGTTGCTTGAGGGTATGATTCCATCCTTCCGCATTGTCCTGATGAACTTTTCT
>JBAQEN010000594.1:0-1759 GCA_049286765.1 Methylococcaceae bacterium | reverse complement strand
AACTCGCGTTAAAATTTGCGGATTTACCCGTGTTGAAGATGCGGTTTTTGCGGCTCATGCGGGAGTCGATGCGATTGGCCTGGTGTTTTATCCGCCCAGTCCGCGGAATGTTGAAATTGAACAGGCGATCAGGATTGTCAATGCTCTGCCTGCATTTACCTCGGTTGTTGCTTTGTTTGTCGATGAACAGGAAGCGCGGATACGCGAGATTTTGACACGGGTATCGATTGATTGTTTACAATTTCATGGCGATGAACCGGCGGAAGCTTGCAGGATTTATCATAAACGCTACATTAAAGCGGTAAGAATGCACGATGGCATTGATATTTCAGCGCTAACACGGCGCTATGATGATGCAGCGGGGTTATTGCTAGATGCATACCATCCCAATGCCAAGGGCGGTACGGGCAGTCAATTTGACTGGGAGCTGGTACCTAAACAATGTGCATTGCCTATTATACTGGCAGGTGGTTTGGATGTAGCGAATGCCAGACAGGCAATACAAACGGTAAGGCCTTATGCGTTGGATGTCAGTAGTGGTGTGGAAGCGGCAAAGGGTATTAAAGATGCGCTTGCGATGGCGGCATTTATAAAACAAGTTAATGAGGGTGACAGAGTAACAACATGACCGAAAAATATAATATGCCCGATGAGCGGGGACATTTTGGCCCTTACGGTGGAATTTTTGTAGCAGAAACATTGATTCCGCCGATTCAGGAGTTGAATGCTGCCTATCAGCGGTATTTAAAAGATCCGGAATTCATAGCCGAACTGGATGCTGATTTAAAATATTATGTAGGCAGGCCTTCGCCTTTGTATCATGCTGAACGCTGGAGCCGCGAACTGGGCGGCGCACAGATATATTTAAAGCGTGAAGATCTTAACCATACAGGTTCTCATAAAATCAACAATACCGTAGGCCAGGCTTTATTGGCCAAACGCATGGGTAAAACGCGTATTATTGCCGAAACAGGAGCAGGTCAACATGGCGTTGCAACAGCTACGGTGGCCGCAAGACTGGGTCTGGAATGCGTGGTTTACATGGGCGCCGTTGACGTTGCCCGGCAATCTTTAAACGTCTATCGCATGAAGTTGCTGGGTGCAAAAGTAGTCGCGGTTGAGTCAGGCTCTAAAACCCTGAAAGACGCCTTGAACGAAGCGCTCAGAGATTGGGTAACCAATGTTGATAATACCTTTTATATTATTGGCACAGTTGCAGGCCCGCATCCGTATCCTGCTATGGTGAGAGATTTTCAGGCGATTATTGGCCGTGAATCCAGGCAGCAATGCCTGGAAGCAACAGGACGTTTACCCGATGCCTTAGTGGCGTGTGTAGGTGGCGGTTCAAATGCTATCGGTTTGTTTTATCCCTTTATCGAAGATGAATCGGTAAAAATGTACGGGGTTGAAGCAGCGGGTGATGGTATTGCAACGGGCAGGCATTCAGCGCCATTGTGTGCAGGCCGTCCGGGTGTATTACACGGTAATCGAACTTATCTGATGGCTGATGATGATGGTGAAATTATCGAAACCCATTCTATTTCGGCAGGTTTAGATTATCCCGGCGTCGGCCCAGAGCATGCGTGGTTGAAAGATACCGGGCGGGCGACTTACGTCAATATAACCGACACCGAAGCGCTGGAAGGGTTTTATGCCCTGACGCGCATGGAAGGCATTATTCCAGCACTGGAATCCAGCCACGCAATGGCCTACACCATGAAACTTGCTCCGACTATGAACAAAGACGAAACTATTATTG
>JBAQEN010000593.1:0-3471 GCA_049286765.1 Methylococcaceae bacterium | reverse complement strand
GTTCTCGCGGTGCGAGTTATTCCTGGTATTTATACAGCGCCAATCGGCTCAAGTATCCTCTGATACGCGGCCGTCTGGTCAGATTATGGCGTGAAGCCCGGCAAACCTTATCGCCAGTTGAAGCCTGGGCATCGATCGTTGAAGACCCTGCTAAAGCCAAGGAATACAAATCCAGACGCGGTTTGGGCGGCATGGTTCGCGCCAACTGGGACGAAGTGAACGAGATTATTGCCGCTGCGAATATCTATACCGCAAAAACCTTTGGACCTGACCGTATTATCGGTTTTTCGCCTATTCCGGCTATGTCCATGGTTTCTTATGCCGCCGGCAGCAGGTACCTGTCATTGATAGGCGGTGTCAGCATGAGTTTTTATGACTGGTATTGCGATTTGCCGCCCGCCTCGCCGCAAACCTGGGGTGAGCAAACCGACGTACCCGAATCGGCGGACTGGTATAACGCCGGATTTATCATGTTGTGGGGATCAAACGTACCGCAAACCCGCACGCCTGATGCGCACTTTATGACGGAAGCGCGTTATAAAGGCGCCAAGGTGGTGGTGGTCAGCCCTGATTATTCCGAAGCCAGCAAATTCGCCGACTTGTGGCTGCATCCCAAACAGGGCGCTGATGCCGCACTGGCTATGGCGATAGGACACGTCATCCTCAAGGAATTTCATGTCGAACGGCAAAGCCCTTATTTTAACCAGTATGTGCGTGAAAATACGGATCTACCGTTTTTGGTTATGCTGAAAGAACAAGGCGACTGTTTTGTGCAGGACCGTTTCTTAAGAGCCTCGGATTTCATGGGCCAATTGGGTCAAGACACTAATCCGGACTGGAAAACAGTGGCTTACGATGAACTGAATGGTCAAATTGTGCCTCCTTGCGGTTCTGTTGGCTTCCGTTGGGGCGAGAACGGTCATTGGAACATCGAACAAAAAACCGCAGACGGTCAGGCGGTGCAATTACGTTTAAGCTTAATTGATACCAAAGACGAGGTTGCCTGTGTTGGCTTCCCTTATTTTGGCGGCTCCGAACATCCTCATTTTACACATTCCACCCATGATACGATTCAACGGCGCAATGTCCCCGTTAAAAAAATCACGCTGGCAGACGGCACGGAAGTATTTGCCACCACGGTATTTGATTTACTGGTTGCCAATTACGGCATTGACCGTGGCCTTGGCGGCGGTAATGTGGCGGGTTCCTATGATGAAAATGTTCCGTACACGCCGGCATGGCAGGAAAAAATCACCGGTGTGACTCGTCAGAATGTTATCGCCGTGGCGCGTGAATTTGCGATTAACGCCGAAAAAACCCAAGGCCGGTCCATGGTGATTTTGGGAGCGGGCATAAATCACTGGTATCACATGGATATGAATTACCGCGGCATCATAAATATGCTGATGTTGTGCGGTTGCATCGGCCAGTCCGGAGGCGGTTGGGCGCATTATGTCGGACAGGAAAAACTCCGTCCGCAAACGGGCTGGTTGCCGCTGGCGTTCGCTCTGGACTGGAAACGTCCGCCACGGCAAATGAACAGCACGTCATTTTTTTACAACCACACCAGCCAATGGCGTTACGAAAAACTTAAAGTCAGCGAGATTCTTTCACCGCTTGCCGACCCCGCTGACTGGCAGGGCAGTTTGATTGATTATAACGTCCGTGCTGAACGCATGGGCTGGCTGCCTTCCGCGCCGCAGCTGCAAACCAATCCTTTGCAAGTAGTTAAGGATGCAGAAAAAGCCGGAAAAAATCCCGTTGATTATGTGGTCGAGGGGTTAAAAAGCGGCAGCTTGCTTATGTCCTGTGAAGATCCCGATAATCCGCAAAACTTCCCCCGGAATCTGTTTGTCTGGCGTTCAAATCTACTGGGTTCATCCGGCAAGGGCCATGAATATTTTCTCAAGTATTTACTGGGCGCACAGCACGGCGTGCAAGGTAAAGATCTGGGCGATGAGGGCGATAAACCGTCTGAAGTTGTTTGGCATGAAACCGCAGCAGAAGGCAAGCTCGATTTGCTGGTGACGCTGGATTTCCGCATGTCCACGACCTGCCTGTATTCCGACATTGTGCTTCCGACAGCGACCTGGTACGAGAAAAACGACCTCAATACCTCGGATATGCACCCGTTCATCCATCCGCTATCGAAAGCTGTTGACCCTGTGTGGGAATCACGTTCCGATTGGGATATTTACAAAGGCATTGCGCGAAAATTCTCGGAACTGACGGTCGGGCATTTAGGTATTGAAAAAGATATTGTTGCCGTGCCTACCCTGCATGATACGCCCGGAGAACTGGCACAAGCACTGGACGTTAAGGATTGGAAAAAAGGCCAGTGTGAGCCGGTTCCCGGGAAAACCATGCCGTCATTGGTGGTGGTGGAACGCGATTATCCCAATACTTACAAGATGTTTACCGCGCTGGGGCCGTTGATGACCAAAATTGGAAACGGCGGCAAGGGTATTGCCTGGAATACCGAGACGGAAGTCAAACAGTTGGGAGACTTGAACCGGCTGGTTACTGCCGAAGGTATCAGTAAAGGCTTGCCGCGCATCGAGTCGGATATTGATGCAACGGAAACTGTTTTGATGCTGGCGCCGGAAACCAACGGTCATGTTGCCGTCAAAGCCTGGGGAGCCTTAAGTAAAATCACCGGACGGGATCATACGCACCTGGCATTGCCTCGCGAAGATGACAAAATCCGCTTTCATGATATCCAGGCGCAACCGCGCAAGATTATTTCCTCCCCTACGTGGAGCGGTCTTGAATCAGAACATGTCTGCTACAACGCCTGTTATACCAATGTCCACGAGCGCATTCCCTGGCGCACATTGACCGGCCGCCAGCAGTTTTACCAGGATCACAGCTGGATGCGGGCGTTCGGCGAAACCTTGTCCGTTTATAAACCGCCTGTCGATACGCGTTCCATCGCGCCGATTTTAGGGCAAAAACCCAACGGCAATGACGAACTGGTCCTGAATTTCATTACCCCGCACCAGAAATGGGGTATACACAGCACCTACACCGACAATCTGTTGATGTTGACTTTGTCGCGCGGCGGGCCGATAGTCTGGATGAGTGAAATCGATGCGGCGAAAGTAGGCATTAAAGACAATGACTGGATTGAGTCCTTCAATGTCAACGGGGCTTTGGTGGCGCGTGCCGTGGTCAGTCAGCGGGTGCCTGAAGGCATGTGCATGATGTATCACGCGCAGGAAAAAATCGTCAACATGCCGGGCGCTGAAACGACCGGCGGGCGTGGCGGTATCCATAATTCGGTAACTCGCGTGACACTTAAACCCACGCACATGATCGGTGGTTATGCCCAGCAGAGTTATGGCTTTAATTATTACGGGACAGTCGGTTCCAACCGGGATGAATTTATCATCATTCGCAAGATGGACAAGGTCGATTGGCTCGATGAACCCTCACCCCAACCCCTCTCCCACGGGGAGAGGGGTATAGAGC
>JBAQEN010000592.1:0-5456 GCA_049286765.1 Methylococcaceae bacterium | reverse complement strand
CCATAGTGGTGATGACAGGCCGTTAATTATTTATTACATTGGCGACTATGACCCGGCTGGTGTGTTAATTGATGTTTCACTGGAGGCCGAATTAAGACGGCACATTAACCAAGACATTAACCTGGAGTTTATCCGCATTGGTATTAATGCGGAACAAATAGAAGCCTACGACCTGCCTACAAAACCACGAAAAGCGACTGACAAAAGATCACAGCAAGTAGAGTCTACCGTTGAAGCTGAAGCAATGCCCGCGCATATTCTTAGGACAATATTGCGTGAAAGGATAGAAAGTCTTTTACCGGAAGGCGCACTGGCAGCCACAAAAGTAGCGGAAGAATCAGAGCGTGCCGGGTTACTCAAGCTTGCTGGCTATTATGGTGATGATAATGAGTGATACTTTTTATCATTATGAACCGGCACACTTGCAATTGCCTAAAGCTAAAACGGGAGCTGTAGTAAAGTTGTTAGCTACTATCGGCGAGACAGATTTAATAGAAGTTTGTCAATCTTTAGGCTGGCGAAAGGGTAGCGATGGCAAGCCGCCAAATCAAAAGCATTTTAAGGTTGCTATAGTTGAAACCTTAATTAAAACATCAAAATTAAATGACTGGCATATCATCCACGATGCAGGATTCTTTTATATCTACAACGGCGCGTTTTGGGTGGCTTTGGAAGATGCTGAAGTAAAACAAATGCTAAAAAATGCCTCCGTTAGAATGGGGTATTCACCCATTGAGAGTCGAGACAGTATGTTTGTTGACAAACTCTTTCAGCAAGCAAGGCAAGATGGTTTCTTTATTGAGCGTAACCTCACTAAGCAATCAATTATCAATCTTAAAAATGGATCACTGGTATTGAACGAAACCGGCGTAACACTCAAGACGTTTGATTACCGGGATTTTCTCACGCACCAATTAAACTTTGTTCATGATCCAGATGCTATAAATAACGTATTCCTGAATTATCTTGATGAGGTATTGCCCGACGCAGACACACGAAAAACATTGCAGCAAGTGGCAGGTTATCTGTTTGTCAAAGGCTTAAAAATGGAAAAGATATTTTTCCTGTTTGGTACTGGTGCTAATGGCAAGTCTGTGTTCTTCGAGGTGCTTAGTGGCGTGATCGGTACTGACAATATAAGTAATTATTCTTTAGAGTCTTTAACCGATGATAAAGGTTATCACCGGGCGATGATTAAAGACAAGATTGTCAATTATGGTACCGATATTCGCTTAACAAAGATTGATGCCGGCATGTTTAAAACGCTTGCCTCTGGTGAGCCTATCGAAGCGCGTTTACCTTATCGTGATCCTTTTATGATGTCAGATTATGCAAAGTTGATATTCAATGTTAATCGCATGGATTCAGCCAATATAGAACATACACCCGGCTTTTATCGGCGCTTGCTGATAATTCCGTTTAATAAAACAATTCCAGATGAACAGCAAGATAGAGACTTACACAAAAAGATTCTAGCGGATCGTGCAGGCGTTCTTAACTGGATTATCGAAGGCGCGGAACAGGTTATTAAAAACCGTAACATTTTCATTTCCGATGAATGCGAGAAATTCAAGCAACAGTTTTTAAAAGAGACTGATTCGGTGGCGATGTTTGAAAGTGAGTACATTATCGAACACCAACAACACCACAACCATTACAACAAAACCGTTATCGATTCATACGAAGATTACAAAGTTTACTGCAAAGATGCCGGGCATAGGCCTTTAGGCCGTAATAATTTTTCAAAGCGGATGGAGGCGTTGGGGTTTGATAAACGAAAAGAAATGCCGGGAATTATTTTAGAAAAACACTATCCTGAAAAAAGGTTGTAAATGAAACTGCATAACTGCATAAATCTTTTACAGGCCGCGTATTTACTGTGCTTTATCTGTGCACTTATGGCGTTTGAAAGTGCATTAAAAGTGCATAGCCGAAAAATGAAACCATGCAGTTATGAAGGCAAAAAACGCCATAACTGCATAAAAAGTGCATAGCTACAGCCCACGAACGGCGTACCTTACAGACATTTCATGCAGTTATGCAGTATTAAACACAACCTTTTTCTCTAACCAATATTTTGAAACACAAGGAACACCCCAATGATTGACGCACTCATAAGCGGTAAATTGATTAAAGATACCGAACTTAGAACCGGGCAATCTGGAAAACCTTATTGTCAATTCATGCTATCAGTAGGCGAACCACAGCCAATTATTGTTACTGGAATATCCTTTGGTGAAGTAGCGGCAAGGATAGCCAAACTTGGCAAGGGTGATGCTGTTTCAGTTATTGGCAGTCTAAAGCCTACAGAATGGCTGGATAAATTAGGCGAGACTAAGCACGGTTTGAATATCACGGTTAATAATGCTCTAAGTCCTTATGACATTAAGAAGCGCAAAACTGAAAATGAGAATTGCTGATAAAAGCAGGAGTAAAACAGCATGCCAACACCTAAATTTAAACCCGGTCAATCAGGTAACCCAAACGGCAGACCGAAGGATAAGACACCGGCAACCTTGTTCAGAAAAACCATTGCTGATGATATGCCGGATATCATTAAAACAATCGTTAGCCTGGCTAAAGCTGGAGATATGCAGGCGGCAAAGTTATTGATTGATAGAGTATGTCCTGCACTCAAACCGCAAGCTATGCCTATATTTTTGCCGGTTAATGGAACACTCACAGAACAGGGCAGCGAAATAATTAAGGCAACGATGGCCGGGCAGATTCCACCCGATATAGGCAGCCAGTTGATAACGGCATTGGCCAATCAAGCCAAGATTGTTGAGATAGACGATTTAACCAAGCGGATTGAAGCATTGGAGTCAAAAACATGAGCATCAAAACGCGATTAATTAAACTTGAAGAAGCCAGAGTTAACCAACAAGCGAAATATTCGGGCAACAACCCAAGGCTGCAATACATGGCTATGTTGAACGGCAATGCACCCAAAACAAAAAGCATACCACAAGGAGTGAGTATTGACCCGAAAGAGGCTTATCTGAAAATGATAGGTGAGACAGGGAGGCACCATGAATATTAAAAGCAGAATTTGCAAATTGGAAGCGGCAATGATTACTCAAGCAGAGCCACTAAGAATTTCATACTTTAGTGTGGAGCCTGGACACCTTAACCCACCCGGTTACACCTGCGATGGTATTACGATAATGCGTGAGACTGGCGAGACTACTGATGCTTTACAAAAACGATGCACGGCGGCGGTAGATTGGCCTGATGTTGCAGGCTTCCATCACGTATTTTATCCTTTGGTGTAAGTCATATCATGTCACTAGAATCTCGATTGCTAAAGCTTGAGAAGGCGCGGAAGAAAAGTAGCTTTGTGGTGGTAATTGCTCCTGATGGCGAAACGGAGACAGAAGCCTATCAACAACTATTCCCCAATGGTGAGGTAAATCCAAAGAACGTGGTTTATCTTTCGACCTTGGATTTACTGTTATAGAAATTTAAGTGGCTAATTAAACGGTGTTCAATAGGCCATTGATGGCAACTTATCGAAGCTTATTATTAATCGATTCCGCATTTGATTGAATGTCTTTAATGACTTGAAGAAGTATTGTTTTCAACATACTTGAATACTCAAAATCTGATGGCATGTGATATATCCATGATGTATTCGATATAGATTGTTTATAGTCTTTTTCCCATAACACTGCATTATTTTTCTTATCTTTAAGTTTGAAATTCAATATCAACTCGTTATTGAATGTTCCAGACGGAAAGCCTATAAACCATAGCAGTGGACCTTCTATCGACAAACCGTAACTTAAAATTTTACCATTGTATTTTGTGGATTTTATTGCTCCTTCCAAAACAATATCTCCATCGCTGGCTTTGTTTGTGAAAAATACCTCTTTAAATAAGTGAGACTTATTAAGCTCCTCAGCTACCGACTTCGCAATATCTTCATTTGGTTTCCATAACCAGGCAGCACTTGTTATGTGTCCCTGAAAACCTTCTGGAACATTAAGCTCTTGCCAGCCAAAGGGCATTAAAGGTATTAAATACATGCCAATCATATTATGATTTTCGCTTAATCTATTATCCAATAATGGGGGTACGGAAACTGATTTGTTAATCCTGATTTGATTTACGGATTCCTGCTCAGACGTATATTGCCATTGTTTTTGTGTTGCACACCCTGTAAATGACAGAGCAGCCATAAAAATAACAAAAAGTCTTATGTATGAATGTTTATTGTAGCTATTCATGGCTCCACCATAATTGAAAAATTAAAGCAAAAAATTAAAATTCAGTAAGGGCACCTATATTAATTGCAATTTAAACCACCATTCCGTTAATGTGCTGAAGTGTGGTGACTTTTGACCAATATTATGATCAGTGAAGGCAATCAACAAGTGGGAACAGTATCAATGCTGATAGAGTTTTATACGTTAATCTTGATGCCCTTTGATTGTCTAAATGACGGCATCGCAAAATTCGGGAACCCTTCAAGTCATCTAATAACGCTGATTGTGCCATCATTGCCACACGGGAAAACCATAAAAAAGCCTGTGTTACCCGGCTATTCAAAATGTCGATCAAAATTTGCAAATTGATTGATTACTTTTAAAATAAATATACTGCCTATGCAGCTTGTAATGATCTCTGTTTTGCTTTTTGAACAGAAAAGGTTATCAATTCTTTAACCAACGGGTTGCAGTGTTGAAATCTCAAGCATTTCAAACTATCAATACCACATTCAAGCAATGTTCCCATTACAAATGCATTCATCCATGATTGACTTGTTCCTCTAACATTGGAAAAATCAATTTCAACTGTTTCACCTTTCTTAATAGCGGGCACTAGTTGATTCATTCTAATTTGTAACGCGCATTAAGTACCTGATAAAAAGGAATCTGGTTGTTCTGTCAACATAATGTTCATAACGCATTGCCTCCTATAAATTTTCAACCCAATGATTTTCTTATTATTCAAATTGAATATCGGGTGAATAATCAAGAAATCAATCGAGTTAGCACCCTTTTTTATTTAGCCCAGCATAGCTGTAGCCAGTGTTGACATAAATGTTAGGTATGTTTCTTAATGGAGGTGCAAACTTTGTGATCTGGATCATACCAAAGTAATTTTGCAATATGTCTATCTCTAATGCAGATAATCCTAGGTTTGCCCTGAAGATGGAAAGAGAAAACTTGATCTATGTCATCTTGTTTAATTTCATCCAGTCTTTTCTGAGCTTCTTTAGATAAATTGCTTACCGGTATGAAATGATGATCAGTACCAATGATTTTAGTCCATTCCATACTGTCGAAGCCGTGTAACTTACCGACTATCTCAAGTTCTTTATCTTTACCTATAGGCCATGCAAATGGCCCATTTTTATCCACTGTAGAAAAACGCCAAGAAGGTTTATTGTCTGTTTGAGCTATGTTTGCTCTTGGCGATTTATTATCTGGTCTGCTTGTTAAGGATTTTGG
>JBAQEN010000591.1:0-5496 GCA_049286765.1 Methylococcaceae bacterium | reverse complement strand
GCTTCCATCAACGCGTCTTCGTCAACAGAAGGTGCGTAACTCAGGATGCCCACTTTGCTGAATAGATAGGCAACCGAGCCATCTGTGCCTAAATTGCCGCCCGCTTTGGTGAAGGCATGACGGACTTCACCTACGGTGCGGTTACGATTATCGGTCAGACAGTCTACTATTACCGCTGTGCCACCGGGGCCGTAGCCTTCATAACGGATATTTTCGTAATTAACGCCTTCCAGCGCTCCGGAGGCTTTTTTAATGGCGGTATCAATGGTATCGCGGCGCATATTTGCGCCCAATGCCTTATCAATTGCAGTGCGCAGGCTCGGATTGCTGCCTGAATCCGGGCCGCTGGTTTTTACCGCTACCGTAATTTCACGCAGCATTTTGGTAAAAATTTTGCCGCGTTTGGCGTCCTGTCCAGCCTTGCGATGCTTGATATTAGCCCATTTACTATGTCCAGCCATTGTCTCTCTCTAAAATAAACAGTTAAATAATAAATATTCATCTCCCCTTTAGAAAAGGGGGATTGAAGAGGATTTATTTAAAAAATCACCCCTAACCTCTCGGCAACTGCTCCATGCGTTGCCCTACCTCCTGCATCCATGCAGTCGTCTTTTCAAAGAGGGGGACTCAACAGTTACGTTAAACGTGTGTGTTTTTACCAGCCCAGTTGAATACTTATCAACACAAGCTTACAAAATATGCTCCAAAACCGAAAGCAACGTAGACTCAGCCGTATAAAAATCAGCTGACTCACGCATAATCGCTCTATCGGCTACACCGCCGAAACCGAGCACAAAAGCGCCTGCCTGCCTGGCTTCCAGGTCAGTTTTGCCATCGCCGATCATCACCAGGGAACCCTGTGCTTTAAGTGTACCGACTACAAAGGCTTTACCGCCTGTTCTAGCCAGAGGCGAGTTGAGATCATAATTACGGTAGCTGCCGTCTTCATTGAAATAAATATCGACTGCGTGCACGTGGCTTTCAGGCAAGCCTACGCACTTCGCCAGCGGCAAAATTGCTTGACGCAATCCGCCGCTGATTATATGCACCGCTTTCTCTTGAGCCAATAAAGCCGCAAATACTTCTTTAACGCCATCAACTATTTCTGCAATATACAGGTCAGCCAGCCAGTTGATGCTATTCTGATCCGGCCTGATAAGCGACAGACGCCGTTCATAGACGGCTTCCAAAGGCACGGCGCCGTTCATTGCCAAATCGGTCAATTTGGACATTTCCTCGCCCAAACCAACGCGTCTCGCAAGTTC
This sequence comes from Methylococcaceae bacterium, assembly GCA_049286765.1. Classification (GTDB taxonomy): domain Bacteria; phylum Pseudomonadota; class Gammaproteobacteria; order Methylococcales; family Methylomonadaceae; genus JAGXGJ01. The sequence continues at coordinate 4,231 of JBAQEN010000591.1, read as the reverse complement.
GTCTATGCCTTCTATCTTGCTTAAGGTACTGTCGCAGTCAAAGCAAATAACATCGAAACTCATAAGTTGATCTGGGTCGCCTGATGCACGGCAGCAATATCACCTATTTGCTGTAATATATCGTCAGTTAAAGGCTCGGATACACTGATAACCGCCATCGCCTGCAGCAGACCATCCGCCGTGCTTACTTGCATCCGGGTGATATTGATAAAGGCATTGCCTAAAACAGCACTGATTGCTGAAATCACGCCCGGTTTATCATCATGCCGCGTAACTAATAAAGTCCCTTCCGGCACCACTTCAATTTCAAAATGATTAATACCCACCAAACGCGGCCGGCGGCCGCCTAATAATGCACCTGACAAGGTAATGCTCTGGTCTGCACAACGCCCGGTTACTGTTATCAAGGATACATAATCCTGGGATTCCTCGGTAACAGATTCAACCAGTGCAATGCCCTGGCGTTTGGCAAGGTTCTCGGCATTAACGCGATTAACGGGCGTAGACACTTTTCCACTCAATACACCTATTAACGCAGCAACCGAAATGGGGCGAACAGTCACTTCAGCAGCCCTGCCGAATGTAGCCACCTCAATTTTTTCCAAAGGCTGGGTCACCAGACCAACCAGTATCTTGCCCAAAATAGTAGCCAGGTTCATAAACTCATGCGATTTTTTCAACTCTTCCGCAGACAATCTGGGCAAATTCAAGGCATTAACCGCTTCACCTGTCTTCAGGAACATCACTGCCTGTCTGGCAATTTCAACGCTCACTGCCACTTGCGCTTCACTGGTTGACGCGCCCAAATGCGGCGTGAAAACAATATTGTCCAGCTCCAATAAAGGCGAATCCGCAGGCGGTTCATTTTCATAAACATCCAGAGCCGCACCGGCAATCTGACCGTTCTTTAAGGCTTCATACAACGCTGACTCATCAATCAATCCACCTCTGGCGCAGTTGATTATCATCGCTTCTTTTTTCATCTTCGCCAACTGGGCGCTGCCGATAATATTACGGGTTTTTTCAATAAGCGGGCAATGCAAGGTGAGATAATCAGCACGCATCACCAATTCATCCAGACTTACTGATTCAACACCCAAGTCTTCAAAAATTTCCGGTGCAACGAACGGGTCATGAGCGATAACCTGCATTTTTAAGCCTAAACCACGCTGTGAGACAATGCGCCCAATCGTACCAAAACCCAGTATCGCCAGCGTTTTATGGGCAACTTCCGAACCCATCAATTTGGATCGTTCCCATTTACCCGCGCGCACTGAACGGTCAGCCGTCGGTAAATGCCGGCTCAGCGACATTAAATGTGCGATAGCCAATTCAGCGGTCGTCGTGGCATTGGCATCAGGCGTATTCATAACAATAACACCCATCTCGGTTGCGGCGGGTATGTCGACATTATCAACACCGATGCCGGCACGGCCAATCAGTTTTAAACGTTTAGCGGCGTGCAACACATTCTGGGTAACCTGGGTATCACTGCGAATCAATAAGGCATCGTAATCGCCGATAATGTTACAGAGCCCTTCTTCACTGAGTCCTGTCTCGATATGTATTTGTATGCCGGACTGTTCATTTAAATAATTGATACCAGCTTCTGCTAATTTATCGGAAATAAGAATCTTTTTCATGGAATTGTCGACTGAAGGGTTACACGTTAAAAAAAGTGTATAGTTTAACAGCTTTGCTATAATCCCGGTATTGCTGAGTAAGACATTACCCTAGATGCCTGATCAATTTACTTCTACCACGCTCAAAACGAGAATTATCGCATTCCGATTCATTTTATTAGTGTTGCTGTCAGTTACACTGGTATTCATTTCTATAAACGCTATAAATCCTAACCATGCCCAGGCACCCGATGTTACATTTACCACTATCACCGGCAAAAAAATTGCCCTGAAAGATTTACGCGGCAAACCGGTTATCGTCACATTCTGGGCAACTGATTGCCCTGCTTGTATAAAAGAAATTCCGCACCTGATTGATCTTTATACTCAATATCATAAACAAGGCCTTGAAATCATCGCCGTTGCGATGTTTTACGACCCGCCTAACCATGTCGTCTCCCTAACCCAGGACCGGCAACTACCTTATCCTGTGGCCTTGGACCTAAAATCGGAGCACGCCCAAGCTTTTGGCGATGTGCAATTAATACCCAACACCTTTTTAATTAGCCCTGGCGGATTGCTTACCTTACAGAAAACCGGGGCTTTTGATTATGCTGAAATGAAAACCCACATTGAAACCCTGTTAAAAGGATAAGCCATGCTCTGGTTAAAAGCTTTGCACTTGATTTTTATGGTCACCTGGTTCGCCGGCCTGTTTTACCTGCCGCGTTTGTATGTTTATCATGCGATGAGTTCCGATCAAATCAGCAATGAGCGCTTTAAGGTGATGGAGCGCAAGCTGTTTTTCGGCATTATGACGCCGGGCATGATAATTACCTTTATATTTGGACTATGGATGCTGGCTGATTACGCATGGGGACTTTATTCCGCAAGTGGCTGGCTGCATGCAAAACTGGCGCTGCTTGCACTTCTGCTGTGTTATCACTATTTTTGCGGCGTATGGCTAAATGACTTTAAACATGACCGCAATAAACATAGCCATATTTTTTACCGCTGGATGAATGAAGTGCCGGTGCTCTTTTTGTTTGGCATCGTCATTTTGGCAGTGCTTAAGCCTTTCTGACATTACCCCATCACCGCTGCCTTATGTCAGCAGAAGGTAATCTTAAACAAAAAATGCGGAAAGCGATTTTTTATCACCCATAGATTAATTACTGCATTTTTTGATACAATTAGCAGCCTTCTAATATTTTTTACCCCCGTTTTTATTAATTTTTCATCTCATCACTCTGGAGAAACTCAATGCCGATTAAAGTAGCAATCAATGGTTATGGCCGTATTGGACGAAATATCGTCCGCGCATTATATGAATCAGGCCGTACCAATGAAATTCAAATTGTTGCAATCAATGACTTAGGTGACAGCAATACCAATGCTCACTTGACACAATATGATTCAGTGCATGGAAAATTTCCTTTCGAAGTCACTGTTGACGGCGACTACATCGTTATTAATGGCGACAAAATCAGAGTTTTCTCTGAAAGAGACCCGGCAAAACTGCCCTGGGCTGAACTGGGCGTTGAAGTTGTTCACGAATGTACCGGTTTTTTTACCAGCAAAGCCAAAGCGTCTGCACACATTAGCGCCGGCGCGAAAAAAGTTATCATCTCAGCACCCGGTGGTAACGATGTTGACGGCACCATCGTATTTGGTGTAAACCACAATACGCTAAAAGCATCCGATACTGTTATTTCCAACGCATCGTGTACAACCAATTGTTTGGCCCCGTTAGTGAAACCTTTACATGACGCTATTGGTGTTGAAAGCGGTTTAATGACAACGATTCACTCTTATACCAACGACCAGGTTTTAACTGACGTTTACCACAGCGATTTACGCCGCGCCCGTTCAGCGACGCAATCCATGATTCCTACCAAAACCGGCGCCGCTGCGGCTGTTGGCTTGGTATTACCTGAATTGGCTGGAAAACTGGATGGTTTCGCCATGCGTGTACCCACCATCAACGTTTCTGTTGTTGACTTAACCTTCCAGGCGGCCAGAGACACCAGCAAGGCAGAAATTGACGATATTTTGACAGCTGCATCCAAAGGCGCATTAAAAGGTATTCTGGATATCAACGAAAGACCTCTGGTTTCAGTTGACTTTAATCACAATCCTGCATCATCTATTTATGAATCATCTTTGACTAAAGTATTAGGCGGACGTCTGGTAAAAGTCCTGTCCTGGTATGATAACGAATGGGGTTTCTCAAATCGTATGCTGGATACCACAATTGCTTTTGTAAATGCAAAATAACGGATTTCATACCTAAATGTTAAGAAGAACCAAAATTTTAGCAACACTTGGCCCTGCAACAGATAAACCTGGCGTACTCGAAGGCTTATTCAAGGCGGGTATTGACGTTGTCCGGATGAACTTTTCTCATGGTTCCGCCCAAGATCACATCAACAGAGCCAATGCTGTACGAGCACTCAGCAAAAAAACTGGCAGACGCGTGGGTATTCTGGCTGATTTGCAAGGCCCCAAGATTCGTATTGCCCGATTTAAAGATACCAAAGTATTTTTAAATGAAGGCCAGGATTTTGCCTTGGACATCAACCTTGATCCTACTGCGGGTGATAACACCC
>JBAQEN010000590.1:0-5563 GCA_049286765.1 Methylococcaceae bacterium | reverse complement strand
GATGTATGCACTAAATGGCTATACTTAAGAATGAGTGAAACTTATTCTTCGCCTGATCCCATGTCATCATTTGCATTGTCGTCTGAATCTGAATCAATGTCTGTCTCTACGTCATCTTCTAAAACCGTATCAACATCAACATCCGCATCGTCTTCATCATCCCCTGCCAAACCTTCAATACGATCAACACCAATAACTTTTTCTTTTTTATCCAAGCGAATAATCGTTACACCCTGGGTATTTCTGCCAACCACAGAAATCCCATCAACGCGGGTGCGCACCAAGGTGCCGCCATCGGTAATCAGCATGATTTCATCGTTATCGTTAACCAGCACTGCACCAACTACTGCGCCGTTGCGAGCTGAGGTTTGTATGGCAATCAGTCCCTGCCCGCCGCGTTTATGACAGGTGAACTCTTCAAGCCTGGTGCGTTTTCCGTAACCATTCTCGGTAATATTCAGCACCGTGCCTTCAGTTGCTATAATCAGGGAAATGACTTTTTGCCCTTCCTGCAAGCGCATTCCGCGCACACCAGACGCCGTTCTTCCCATCGAACGCACATCAGTTTCATTAAAGCAGACCGCTTTACCGGTAGTGCCAAACAATAAAACATTTTGCTGCCCATCAGTAACAGCAACTCCTACCAGCGTATCGCCTTCCCTTAAATCGATGGCAATTTTACCGGTTGTACGTTGCCGCTCGAACTCGGTTAACGGCGTCTTTTTAACCGTACCGGCAGAGGTCGCCATAAAAATAAATTTATTTTCGGTGAATTCACGGATAGGCAATATGGCATTAATTTTTTCATCCTGTTCCAGCGGCAGCAAATTAACGAAGGGCTTGCCTCTCGCCGCACGGCTGGCAACGGGTAATTGATACACTTTCAGCCAATAAACCTTGCCGAGTGAAGAGAAACATAAAATAGTATCGTGGGTATTGGCAACGATCAGCTTATCGACATAGTCCAGTTCTTTTGTGGCTGTCGCTGATTTTCCTCGACCGCCGCGACGTTGCGCCTTGTAATCGCTCAAGGGCTGGGACTTGACGTAACCTTCATGGGACATCGTAACGACCATATCCTCTTCGGTAATCAAATCGCTATCGGACAAGTCGGAATGACTTTGCATAATTTCAGTGCGGCGCGGGTCGGAATATTCCTCCTTGATAGCAACCAGTTCTTCCCGGATAATTTCCATCAGCCGGATATCACTGCCAAGAATAGCCAGATACTCATCAATTTGTTCCAACAACTGCTTATATTCATTGACTATCTTATCCTGCTCCAGGCCTGTCAAGCGATGCAGACGCAAATCAAGAATAGCCTGAGCCTGGGTTTCAGAAAGACGATAAATGCCACCATGGATACCGAATTCTTCAGCCAGATCATCCGGCCTGGAGCGAGCAGCATCGGCGCGTTCCAACAGCGAAGCAACCAGTCCTGCATTCCAGGTTCGTGACAACAGGCCTTCTTTAGCTTCGTCCCGGTTACTGGATGTTTTGATCAATTCGATCATCTCATCAATATTCGCCAGAGCAACCGCAAGACCTTCCAAAACATGCGCTCTTTCGCGGGCTTTACGCAGCAGATAAATCGTTCTGCGGGTAACAATTTCCCGGCGGTGATCAATGAACGCGCTGATAATCTCTATCAGACTCATGCAGTGCGGGCGGCCATCCAGCAAGGCAACCATGTTGATGCCAAACACTGTCTGGAATTGCGTCTGCTTGTAAAGATTATTCAGCACGACTTCCGGCATTTCACCACGGCGCAACTCGATGACCAAACGCATACCGTCTTTGTCCGACTCATCACGAATCGCGGAAATACCTTCAAGCTTGCCTTCCTTGACCAGATCGGCAATTTTAATTTGCAAAGTGGCTTTGTTGACCTGATAAGGCAACTCAGTCGTAATAATCGCTTGCCGGCTGCTATCGCCTATATCCTCAAAATGACAACGTGCGCGTAAATAAATCTTGCCACGGCCAGTCGTGTAGGCACTATAAATTCCTGAAGCGCCATTAATAATAGCGGCGGTAGGAAAATCCGGCCCCGGAATATACGCCATCAGATCATGAACAGTCGCATCAGGATTATCGATCATTGCCAGACAGGCACTGACAACTTCCGCCAAGTTATGGGGCGGTATATTGGTCGCCATGCCGACGGCAATACCTGATGAACCATTAACTAATAAGTTGGGTACACGCGTGGGTAATACCTCGGGTTGTATCTCTGATTCATCATAGTTAGGGATAAAATCAACCGTTTCTTTATCAAGATCTGCCAGCAGTTCGTGGGCTATTTTCGCCATGCGTACTTCGGTATAACGCATGGCGGCAGGCGGATCGCCATCGACAGAACCGAAGTTACCCTGCCCATCAATCAGCATGTAGCGCATGGAAAAAGGCTGCGCCATACGCACCATCGTGTCATAAACCGCCGTATCACCATGCGGATGGTATTTACCGATGACATCGCCGACAATACGAGCTGATTTTTTGTAAGGTTTATTCCAGTCATTGCCTAACTCACTCATCGCATATAACACGCGGCGATGCACGGGTTTAAGGCCATCTCTGACATCTGGAAGGGCTCGACCAACGATAACGCTCATGGCGTAATCGAGATAGGACTGTTTCATCTCGTCTTCGAGATTAACAGCGATTATTTCTTTAGCGAAGTTTGACATTGATCCCTATATAGACAGTGTACCGATAACAACGCATCGGCATGGTTTCTTGACTAAACACAAGCGCACTGTTCCTGATTCCTTATGTTAAGTGCGACTACATGCTTTAAACAATTTGAAGATTATAACAAATAGTCGATAATGAGTCGAAAGTGATGACGCTTATAAAAGTTAAGCAAAGACTTCAGTCAGGAAATTTTCCATCGCCAGCCATGAACGTTTGTCCGCATCTGGCTGATATACCGTGCCAAAATCGGGGTTATTAGCGACCGGATTGGTAAATGCATGCATCGTATTACCGAAGATATGTAGCTGCCAATCAGCGCCCGCTTTCGTCATCTCCTGTTCAAAGCTAAGCATTTGTTCAACCGGCACCATAGGATCATCATGGCCATGCAAGGCTAAAATCTTTGCCTTTATAGTATTGTTTCGAGTATTGCCAGGCGCGCCCAGCAAGCCATGAAAACTGACCACGCCTTTCAAGTCAGCGCCGGTTCTGGCTAAATCAAGTGAGCACAATCCGCCAAAACAAAAGCCAATCGCCGCAATTTTACTGTCATCAACCCAGGGCATTAATTTCACTGCATAAAGAGCCGCCTGCATGCGCTTTTGCAACATTTCACGATTGTCCATAAAGGGCTGCATGAGTTTTGCGTTTTCCTCAGGGCTTGATCCTAAAACGCCTTTACCATACATATCGACCGCAAAACCGACATAACCCAAGTCTGCGATTTTTTTAGCTTTTTCTGCAACAAAATCATCCCTGCCAGCCCAGGTATGATTAATCAACACAGCGGGCCGGCGGCCTGAAAATGCATCATCAAAAGCAAAAAAAGCCTCCAAAGCTACATCGCCGTCCAGGTAACCTACGGTATTCGATACTATCGCCATAATGCCGCCTTATTTGTAAATCTTGTCACTAATACTTCCGGTTTTCTGCAGCGTATTTAAAAAACCGACCGAAGCTGCTTCTATCATATCCAGCACCCGTTCAAAACCATATTGTCCCCCATAGTAGGGATCTGGAACCTCGCGTGTATCCAGATGCGGGGCGAAATCAAGAAAATAACTAATTTTATCTTTGTATTCCTCGGGACAGGCTTCCATCAGCGTTGTGTAATTATCATCATCCATTGCCAGTAAATAATCAAAATCTTCAAAATCTCCCATGACTACTTTCCTGGCGCGTAAATTATTTAATTCAATATCACGTTCAAGCGCCGCTTGCTGTGCTCGCAAGTCAGGCGGCTCTCCAACATGATAAGCATGCGTACCCGCTGAATCGAGAAAAAATCGTTCTTCTACTTTTTGCTCCTTGATGAGTTTTGCAAAAACACCTTCAGCCGTTGGAGATCGGCAAATATTACCCATACACACGAAGAGAACTTTTATTTTTTCCATACCTTACGCTCGCTTGAAAAAGACCTTAGCTACTGAGTGGTGGTATTGTAACGCTTGAAGAAGCAAATTGGCAGAGCCGAGTCATTTATTGATATCACTTCAAACGGGTATCTTGTTGTAATTAAACCCTACCCAGAAATTACGCCCACTGATAAAGTATGATTGTTAAAGGTAACGCGTTCTTATCAGGCTATTCGGTTCAATGTTGAAAATTGTACTAATATGATCAACACTTATTTAACCAGCGCCTACTATGGATATTAGTCGTTACCCGGACTTTGACCCAAAACAGCAAACTGATAACTTACCTTAAGGAGCTCATCATGTCTGAACAAGCGAACTATATCCGTTGGTTTAATGAATTAACGATAGACGATGTACCCCTGGTAGGCGGCAAAAATGCTTCGTTGGGTGAGATGTATAGTGAATTGACACCGCAAGGCATTCAGATTCCCAATGGCTTTGCCGTAACAGCTGAAGGTTACCGTTATTTACTGGATCAGGCGGGTGCCTGGGAACCCCTGCATCAGGCGCTTGATCAGCTGAATCCTGACGATGTCGCCGATCTTGCCAAACGTGCGCGTAAAGCGCGTGAAATCATCTATTCAGCACCCTTCCCTACTGACCTTGAAGACCAGATACTCAGCGCCTATTCCCAATTGCAGCAACAATACGGTGAAGATATGAGCGTTGCCGTACGCAGCTCGGCCACTGCAGAAGATTTACCGACTGCCAGCTTTGCCGGACAACAGGATACATTTCTAAATATAAGCGGGGAACAAGCCTTGCTGGAAGCCTGCAAACGTTGTTTTGCCAGTTTATTTACCGATCGCGCCATTCATTACCGCATAGACCAGGGTTTTGATCATTTCAAACTGGCGTTATCGATAGGCGTCATGAAAATGGTGCGCTCCGATCTGGATGCCAGCGGCGTAATGTTTTCACTGGATACCGAATCGGGTTTCAGCGATGTCGTTTTTATTACCGGCGCCTACGGCCTGGGTGAGAATGTCGTGCAAGGCGCGGTCGATCCCGATGAATTTTATGTCCACAAGCCGACCTTTGAGCAGGGATATCGTGCCGTATTAAAACGCACCTTGGGCGCGAAAAAAATAAAAATGATTTATAGCGATGGACGCACGCGTGAATCTACCCGGAATATTGTGACCTCCGCCGAGGAGCGTAATCGTTTTTGTCTTGACGACGAGGATGTTTTGACCCTGGCTGATTACGCCATCAAGATAGAAAAACATTACAGCGCCAAGGCGGGTCAGGCAAAACCGATGGATATGGAATGGGCGAAGGACGGCATTGACGGCACACTTTATATAGTACAGGCACGGCCGGAAACCGTCGTATCCCAGTTGAGCGGGATGGTTTTGGAGCAATATGTGCTTAAAGACAAGGCAAATCCGATTGTCACAGGTCATTCGGTAGGCAGCAAAATTGCCACCGGCAACGCACGAATTATT
>JBAQEN010000589.1:0-7796 GCA_049286765.1 Methylococcaceae bacterium | reverse complement strand
GATTGAATCTATATAAACGTCATGATCCTTACAGCCATAGACAAAAGGATTCAGATAGTTTTCACGAAAGCTGTCAGCGCTGTGTTTGGCCGCCTGGTAATAACAGGCAGTATGTTCGCGATCATAGGCGTAGCGAGGATAACAGGATGTCGGATGCGCTCCGTAGGGGATTTCACAAATAGCGGTGACATAGAAATACGGAATGGACACGCCTTTTTGAACAAGTTCCTTATTAGAGATAATTTCTTCAACCGTCACAATGACTTGTGCAGACGCTTTGGCAAAAAGAATATCGGCAACCGGTGGTCCTTCAATATGCAGATTGCCATGTTGATCGGCATAATGCGCGTGCAGGATAGCTACATCGGGTTTGAGTGCAGGTACCAGAACCAGTTGATCGCCGGTAAAGGGACAGATCATGGTTTTAAATTCGGGATGTAACTGCATGAAATCCGTCCCTTGAACAGAGCGAATCGGCATAAACGGCAGGCCGCTGATGGCTGCTCGTAATTGCTGCACCAGGGTATAACAACAATTATCTTCGACTTTGACCAAACCGGCTTCGCAAGCGCGACGGTAGTTAATCGCCATGCCAAAATCCTGTTCGAAGCCAACATAGGATTCTGCACTGACTGCAACAATACCGGCGCCGCACAATAAATCTATATCGATGCCATGCGCCGAGCCAACCAGTTTTAGACCTTTAATATTATGCCGGATCAGTTCCCGTAGAGCAGCCATTGGTTCACGCCAAGACAACCCTCCGCCAATGGCTACACAGTCTCCATTTTGTACATGCGTAACAAGATCACCTAGAGTGCATCGTTTATCGTCTTGTGTATACATTGGTTAAAAGCTCATATTGCTGTCATACCGCCGTCTACAGTAAACGCCGAACCGCAGACAAAACTGGCTTCATCGGACGCCAGAAACAACACAGCGGCGGCAATCTCTTCTGGTTTACCGAACCGCCCTATCGGGTACTTGCTTAAACGTTTTTTGACCGCTTCGTCAGATAAATCTGTTCCAATAATTTGTCGCCCCATGTCGGTATCAGCAATCATTCCGGGACATACGCAGTTTACACGTATGCCTTGACTTGAATATTCGACCGCCATTTGTTTAGTTAAACCAATAACAGCAGCTTTGGATGCACAGTAGGCAGCCATATTGGGGATACCTACAAAACCCGCCACAGAACCAAAGTTAATAATGGTTCCACCCGATTTTTTCATCGCCGGTATAGCTGACTTTGAACACAGATAAGTGCCGTTCAGATTAACCGCGATGACTCTATCCCATGCGGCAGGTTCAGTATGTTCTACACTGCCAAAATCGGCAATTCCGGCATTATTCACCAGGATATCAAGTATTCCTGAAAAATGCTCAATGAGCAGTACGAAGGTAAGAGCAACATCCTCAGGATCGGTAACGTCAAGATGATAGGCTTTAACATCGATGCCATCGGTTCTGAGAATTTGTGTAGCGTTCGATAGTGCAGCCTCGTCAATATCCATAATGGCAAGACATGCACCTTCCAAACCTAAGCGTCTTGCTATTTCAAAGCCCATGCCGCTTGCGCCGCCGGTAATTACGGCATGTTTGCCGATAAATCTACTGCTCATCAGAGTATTAGGCCTCAATTGTTCATGGCTACTTACAAATCTTTGAAATTGATATCGCCTGCACGCAGCCGGCAAAGTTGTATGAAATAACTGGGACTGATAAATAATTCGTCCATATCTGCCAATTCATTTATCGTCAAGCCCTGCTTCACCAGATGGTTGAGGTATTGAAAACCATCTTTTGCACCGCAGCCAATATGAAAAGCTCCCAGAATTTTACGCGTGTCGCCATCGATAATTAATTTTTGAAACCCCGACATGCGCGGTTTCATCATCAAATAAAGCATCATTCGATCGCCTGCCGGCAAACCCACATCAAGACCATTCGGGTTTTCCGGCGGGAGCTTCATTATTTTCACGTTCGCATAGCGCTGCCTTGCTTCTTCTTCACCTAAGCCCAACCAACTGACTTCGTAATGCGTGTGCATGAAATCGGGATAGTCTATCGCTTTATATTCGCTGACTTTGCCCATGATATTTTTGGCGGCACACACACCTTCCTTTCTGGACTTGAACATTTCCATCGGCGGTCCGGTTACGTCACCGACAGCATAAATAGTCGGTATAGAAGTTTGCATACGGCGATTGACCTTGATGAAATCTTTGTCGTCCAAGTCCAGACCAAGTGTTTGAGAAACCAATTCCTTATTGGCACGTTCGCCCAGCGCCATGAAAATAAAATCGGTGTCCAATTTCATCACGCCTTGCGGTGCCTGAATGGATACAGATTGTACTTTACCCATTTCATTACCCTGGATATTAATCAGCTCAGCATTTTCCCAAAACTCCATGCCTTGCTCTGCCATCATTTGTAGTGCATAAGCACGTGATTCGGCATCCTTGAGCATCGGCATTACTTGATGTCTCGCCACTACAATAGTCCGCCGTCCGGTGGCATTAAAAAAACAGCCATATTCGATTGCTGTTTTTCCGCCACCGGCAACAACGACTGTGTTGCCAGGTTCATAGTCAAGCGTTTCAACCAAGCTCTGGGAATTAAATACCCCTTTTAGCTGTGCACCGACCAGTTTTGGTACTATAGGTCTGGCACCAAGGGCCAGCACCAGATTTTTTGCGTGGAACTTTAGATCGCCGACTTGTATAGTGTGGGCATTTATAATCCTGGCCTCCGCATTCAATACAAATTCCAGACCGAGCAGCTCTTTGCTTTGATAGTTCATCACTGCATGCGGTCCAACCCGGCCAATGCGGAATAGTTCAACTACGGATTTGATTGATACAATTTTGTCATTAAGATTTTGAAACCAGAGCTTGCCGGAAAAAGTGCGCTCCAGCATCAGTTGCGCCGCACAATCTGAAAACAGATGATGCGGTACACAGGCTTGATGCGGACAGGAGCCTCCAAGAAACGGCCATCGATCAATAATCAGCACGCGCCCGCCTAATGCTCGTAGATAAGCGGCTCCAAAGCGGCCGGCAGCCCCGCCACCCAGAAAAATAGCATCGAATTCACGGGTATCGGTTGGGTTAATGTTGACAATGGGCGCTTTATTGCCTGTTTCGAGAAACTCAGACACCAAGCACCGCCATTTTTCTATCGTGAATTGCTTTCCCCATACGTTCATAGCTGTTGCCTTAAAATATGCAGCCGTGTAGCCTGGATTTCAATTTTTTGGAAAGCCAATCTTATCCCAACAAGTTGATTCTTTATGGGGATTTCGCTGGCTTCGCTGCTACAGCCAAGCCAGCGCATAGTTTTTCTGGCGTTTTTATTTCGCCAGTTCGCTACGAACAATTTTTGCACCTTCAACCAAAGCATGCAGCTTATCCTGACAGATATAGCGTTGCAGCAATATCAATCCGCAATCTGTGGTTACGCCAAGCTGTTCCGCCGGAACGACTGTCAGCAATTGGCGAATCTTAGCCGCCACCTGCTCTGCGGTTTCGGTGACAGTACTCTTGACATCGATAACGCCTGCCCAGAACATCATGTTTTTAGGAATCGGATGGGTTTTTAGAAGCTCCAGCCCGGAGTCTTCAAAAGCCAGGCGGCCTATGCCTTCAATATTAAAGACATCGATATTGAACTCATACGACTTGGGAATGACGGAGGAAGTCGGATTGGGTTTTTTAGCATCTTTGGCTCGTTTAGTTAAATCGAAGATTTCACCTTGTGCGGCGGTATCATCAGGATAATACGCAGACGTGCCCCCCCAGTTACCCCAACAGGTATGGCAGACAATCTTGGCATGTTTAACCCCTTCAACGGCGCGGTTAAAGGCTTCGATAGCCCAGTCTTCATAAAAATAAGGACAAGTGAATTCATCGAGTTGAATATAGTCCACACCCAATGCATCGACTGCCAAAATATCTTCATTGATGGCAGCGGCAATAGCCATCGCGCGATCGCGACTATTGGAATAATAAAGATCATTGGTGCATTGAGCCAATACCTGAACCCCAGTGTACTGAACTTTGACCGGCTTGTTGGTCGCCCGTCTGAGTGCGCGGGCTTGCTCGACCATTATTTGACCACGTCGCTTGATTTCCTGAGTGATCGTGGCGGAATGCAGACGGCTATAGATAGGAAATCCCAGATGCCCGCCTGACAGGTCATATCCTAGTCTGTCGAAGTAGTAATAAAGCGCCGCATCGGCATAGTTATCGGCATGCAGCCGTCCATCCGAGATAATATCCAGACCTGCATTTTGTTGATCTGTGACGAGAGCCGCCATCGCATCCTCCAATGCTTCCCTGAGCATTGCGTCAGGGGGTTGTTGGTCACCCTTGAAATATCTTGCAAAATCTGCGTCCCACCACCTCGGATTGGGATAATTGCCTACCATACTTGTGGGAATCAAAACGTTGTTCATGTCTTTCACCTCTTATAGTTATAGTTTGACAGCTTGTCGACAACTGAAGTGACCACGTAAATAGGCTTAAAACTTTAACGCAACCGCTTCAGATTCTGGAGGCTCAGGCCATGACAAACAGGCGACCACGTGAGCTTTATATGAAGCTATCATAATTATTAATCAATGTAAATTGTTAATAAATAGCATAAATATTGTGTAGTTTTGTCATTTACTAATGTTCCTCCCGCAGCATGGGCATCCTGCGCCGTGAGAATTTTCCAACGGATGTTCATTAGTGTATTGAAAGACCGGTTTGGCCTGACGGCTTTTACACACGGAACAAACCCATTCCTTTGGTTCTTGAGTATTCGCCATAACCAGACTTTTGAATTGATGTCCGCAGTCCGGGCATTGGATGAGATAGACAGGCATTTGTTTTCCTTATTTTTTAGCAGAGATCGGTTACACAATCGCTGTATTTTTTATTTGTTCCAACATGCTTGCCGGAACGATTCGAGAATGATCAAGTACTTATCGGCTATATTTCTGCCAATGTTTTTCAAAGAGCTGATTTTCATCAAGTGCTCTGGGTTTAATTGGCCTGGAAACCCAGGTAAGATTAATCATGTGCCGGGCATTGACATTTTCTGTAGTCACATTCCCTCCCCAGGTTCCGCAACTCAGGCTTAACGTGTAAGGCATTCCATTACGGATACTACCCGCACCTTCATTCAGGTTCTGATTAATCATGACTCGTCCGGTCTTTGTTTTCAAAGCCAATGCCAGTGCATGTTCATCATTGCTCGTATGTATTCCACAGGTATGGCCTTGCCCCTGATAGTCTGTGATCGCGTTAACCTGGTCTATTGCGTTATCAATAGCACCCCTGTATTTATAGAGCGCAAGTACCGGTGACAGTTTTTCTCCGGAAAAAGGGTAATCGGGTCCCGTGCCGTTTTCTTCGACAATCAGAAAACCACAATCACCAGGAACTGTAATGCCCGCCAGATTTGCGATATGTGTAGCGGGTTTTGCAATCACATCGATAGTGGGAATATGGTTTTCCGGATCAGGCCACATGAGTTTTTGTAATTTTGCCTTTTCTTCATCCGTGCAAAGATAAGCGCCAAGATTTTGCAGGCGCTTAAGCAAATCGTCATAAACAGACTCATGCACTACGGCGGCATTATCAGCCAGGCAACTGGTCGCATAATCAAACTTTTTTGCGATGGCTATCATATTCGCTGCATCATCCAGATCACTTGTTTCATCAACCACATGAACAGCATTGCCAACGCCAACGCCATAAGCGGGAGTCCCGGAGCTATAGGCAGTTTTTACCATGCCGGCGCCGCCGGTAGCGATAATCAAATCGGCTTGCTGCATCAAGTTTTGTGTTTTTGACAGAGACGGTTTTTCAATAACCTGGATTAAATCGGCAGGTGCACCCACCTGCTCACAAGCTTCACGCATGAGCTTTACCGTCAGTTCTGTGGTTTTCTGTGTCCTGGGGTGGGCAGCTACGATGATGGCATTGCGGCCTTTCAAGGCCAGCAGCGTTTTTAACGGGGGCGTCGCGTCGGGACCGGTCGTTGGAATGAGTGCGGCAATCACGCCCACCGGCTTGGCGATTTTAATCAGACCTTTTTCCGGTATCTCTTCAACGATGCCAACGGTTTTAACGTTCTGCATGTCGCGGAGTGTACCCATGCAACGATTGCGTATCTTGCTGACTTTATCGTTGTAATTGCCGAAATCGCCTTCATCGACCGCCAGCTTCGCCAGTTGTTCTGCACGATCCTGGCGCACGATAGCCCAACAAACGGCTGTCACCAATTCATCAACCTGGTTTTGGGAATAATCCGCAATCTTTTTTTGGGCGCTACGGGCTTTTTCAACATAAACAGCGATTTCATCTGGTTCTGTATTTGCAAACATGGATTTTCCCCTGCTACCGGTTATATCTTGCATGGTCCTAAACTACATCTAGCATCAATTCTCGTCAACTAGATGATCTATTTCAAGCGCTCTTTAATAAAAAGCTCTGTAAGCCATTAATATTTGTTCGCCCTAACAAACTTCCTGCAACGATTGCAAAGCTAAGGCATTAAATGGCGCGGCGCATTCGGCGTCATTGTCGAAATAAACATGCACCTCCTTATCTTGCCCAGACCACCGGGCAATGCACTCAGCCCAATAGGCCAATTCAGAGTTGCTGTAGGAAGAGGCGTAAGTTCGCATGTGTCCATGCAAACGAATATAAACCAGGTTTGAAGTAATACGATCCCACATCGGCCAGGTTTCGGCGTCTGACAGGCAAACGGCGATTTCCGCTTGAGCCAGACAATCCGCTGTTTCCTCATCAAACCAGGATTCGTGCCTGAACTCTATGGTATGGCGCACTTCTGACCACTGCTGCAAGGCGTCGATAAACCCTTTGAGCCTGCTCAAATCCTTTTTTAGCATACCGGGCAGCTGCCACAACACCGTGGCCAGTTTTTCTCCAAGCGCTTCGGCATGGTTTTTCTCAATCAATAGCGATGCCTCCGGATCGAGTAATTTTTTATTATGCGTTAAGTACCGGTTGGCTTTTAATGCGAACCGGAACGTTGCCGGGGTTTCGTCGAACCATTTCTTAAACGTGCCGGGATTTTGCAGGCGATAAAAAGTACCGTTAATTTCCACGGCAGAAAAGCGCTCTGCGTAGAATTTCAGCCAGTCTTTTCGTGCGGCGCCGGTGTAAAAGCAGTTTTGCCAGTGCTGATAGCTCCAGCCGCTGGTACCGATGTAAAGTCGAGACACCGCCTTAACCTTTAATGCAAATCACCGGCTCCAGTCTGGCGACTTTGCGGGCTAAACCGGCCCGGTCTGCAATATCCACGACGACAGCGACATCTTTATAAGCCAAAGGCGCTTCTTCGGCGACACCACGCATCGACAGGCTGCGAATAATAATGCCTCGTGCCGCCAGCTCGTCGACCAGCGTTCTACCCTGCCATTGTTTGGTCGCTTTGCTGCGGCTCATCGCCCGCCCTGCGCCATGACAGGCCGAGCTGAATGAGCGCTGTTCACTTTCCCTGGTGCCGCACAGGACATAAGAACCGGTTCCCATCGAGCCGCCGATCAGCACCGGTTGACCGGTTTCCTTGAATACGGGAGGCAAATCGGGATGGCCTGGACCGAAAGCACGGGTCGCGCCTTTGCGGTGTACGTACAGCGCTTTTTTTTGACCGTCAATCGTGTGTTGCTCCAGCTTGCAGGTGTTATGCGAGACATCATATAGCAAGCCGGGATGGACGCCCGGAAATACCTTTGCGACAGCCTGCCGGGTTAAATGGGTGATAATCTGGCGATT
>JBAQEN010000588.1:0-1861 GCA_049286765.1 Methylococcaceae bacterium | reverse complement strand
TTTTTACCGTTTTGGAAATAATGAAGATACTGCTTGATGTTGACGTGTAACAGTAACGTCTTGCCGCTACCTGTGGCGTTCCAGAAAGCCAACTTGTTCAGTTCAGCTGCATCAAAAGGCTGAAAGCGATGTTCAGCGTCTTGTTCGGTGTTGTAAACCTTCATCCCCTGATTCAGCCCATCCAGCAATTGTTGACGCTGGTTAAAATACCAGTCCAGATAAATCTCAGTGAACAGCAGCGAGAGATACTGAAAGTATTTCATATTGAGCACGGTGCCCTCGACCTTGTTGCGCTGCTCGGTGATGGCATTCCAATGCTGCACAATGTTCAGGTCGTAACGGCGCAAATCTTGTTCGCTAATGAGGTCCACTTCAAATAGATTATGATGAAGCTCATGGAAAAATCCGGTTTGACCATCTTCATCTATGCCCTCGTGCCGATCTTCAAGCAAGCGTTCTTTCAGTGCATGCAAGGTGCCGCCTTTGAAAAAGCTCATCATCCACTGATTGAGAACCAGCTCCTGGTGAAAGCTACGTTTCTTTTTCGGCTTAGCCATTACACGCCATCCACTGCAAACATACGACTCAAAAATTCTGGCTCGATCTGGCGTATTTTTAGTGTCTTGGTAATACCACCTTCCGCTTCGGTACTGGTAAATACGGCGGGGATATTGTGATCGCCGTTAATATAGACAATCTCGAATTCACTGTCAGCAGGATTAATGGCAAGCTTGTCGCACAGGCGATTCAAAATTTCATAATCAACCTGCTCTATGTCACGCCATAACACTAGCGTTTTTTCACCCGTTGGCAGCCAGCCTGTTACCGCCACAAAGCCTTTATCCCTCTGCATGTCGATATGCTTTACACGCAAGCCGATCAGGTAGTTGAAGGTTTCCACCAGATCAATGCTGCGCTCTTCATAAGCTCCAGCCGAGTCCACGGTTACTTTTAACTTAAAATCAAAAGGCTTGTTGAACTGTTCAACTGATAGCAAAGAGCCACGGCTTTCGATATCCAGTAGATAGCGCAGCAGGTAATCTTCTTGTGCGGATTCCGGCAGTATGTCGAGCAGGTCTTGTTGTGGTTTAGTGCGACGTAGTTGCAGATTGTTTAGTGTGTCTTCGTAACTTTCAATCTTGAGGACTTTGAAGACGTGGGAAATGCCTGTTTCTAGGGTAATGGGTTTACCGTCTTTCCAGTCGGCGGAATAGACGACCTTCTGGATGCGGGGTTTGATAATTGTATCGAAATATTCACCTTGCTCCACAAGCACATAGCTATGCTTTTCTTTGGTGTCACGAGAAATCGAAATTACGGCGTGCGCAGTTGTACCAGACCCCCCAAAAAAATCAATAATAGTAGTATTTTTCTGAGCTCCACCACATGCGCGAAGTGCATCCTCAACCAGAATTCTCGCCTTAGGAAAGTCGAAGTTCTTTTCTGAAAAGAGATCCTTTAGCTCAGATGCACCATAGTTAGCTGAAGCATATTCGCCCTTATCCCACCAAGTAACGGGAGCAGCTTCTGCATCCATCCTTGTTTTGAAATCAATACTAATATCGCCATTTTTATCCCTTCGCACGCGGTATTCGTCATATTCAACAGCAACTCGCTTATGGCCTCTTTGCCAATTCTTTTCTATAGACTTATCGTCAGTATACTTTATGGGGTAAACCAACTGCTCATCGGCACCAATTTCCTCAAGCAACTTGTATTCCCGAAGCTCCTCATTCCACTCCAAACGCGGTATACGAATTTTATTTTCTTTGTTCACTGAAATTGGATAGTACAATTTTGGTCTATCTTCTCGGAGATCATTACTTCCAGCACGAATAAAATTCATCCAGGAATATCTACC
>JBAQEN010000587.1:0-11705 GCA_049286765.1 Methylococcaceae bacterium | reverse complement strand
CTGTGACGCCGAACAGTTTATTGATGAGATTCTGATAAAAAAAATGAATGTCAAGCATCTGGTGATCGGTGATGATTTTCATTTTGGTAAAGCGCGGCGCGGTAATTTTGCGATGCTCAGGGAAAAGGGCAAGGCTTACGGTTTTAATGTTGAAGATACGGGCTCCTATCAATTCGAAGGATTGCGCGTCAGCAGTACACTTATTAGAGATGCCCTGGGCGTGGGTGATTTGGTGCTGGCTGAACGATTGCTGGGCCACAGTTATTCTATTTGCGGCCGGGTGGTTCATGGCGATAAACGCGGCAGAACGATCGGTTATCCCACCGCTAATATAATACTGTTTAGAAAAAATACCCCTGTTAGCGGGGTGTTTGCCATTACCATGACAGGAATTGATGATCTGGAATTTGAGGGTATAGCCAATGTAGGCACACGGCCCACGGTTGATGGCGGCTCCAAAGTGATACTGGAAGCCCATTTATTTGATTTTGACAGGGAAATCTATGGGCATTATGTGGAAGTGCATTTCAAACAAAAAATCAGGGATGAAATGTGTTTTCAATCAATGGAACAACTGAAAGCCCAGATCGAAAAAGATGTGGCTGAGACAAAAAAGATTTTTAAATAGGGTAAGAAAGAGGTCAGGCAATGAATCAGACAACGCACGTTAATGAGATATTAAAGAGTATTGCCAACTTATCTTTCGATGAACAGAGTTATATTGCTGATATTGTTAATCATCGTCTCCATGAAATGCAAAGAAACAGGCTGATTGATAGGTCTGAGGAAGCTGAATTGGCACTCACTCAGAATAAAGTCATAACGGGTAGTGCGGATGATTTTTTTTCGGCACTAGAAAATGATTGAATTGGTTTGGGACGAGGCTTTTGTTCGTGCAGTAAAAAAGTGGCAAAAAAAGCACCCCGAGTTAATGGATCGCTTTAAAGAGAGATTGCGCTTATTTTCTGAACAACCCTTTCATCCTTCTTTAAAAACACACAATTTGAGCGGTGGCTTAAAGAACTATTCGGCGTTCAGTATTACTTATGAGTACCGGCTGGTTTTCAGATTTATCTCCGATGACAAGGTATTGTTGATAGCTATCGGTACGCATGATGATGTTTATTAAAAAACAAAAGACCAGATCATAAAAGATGTGGCTGAGACAAAAAAGATTTTTGCTGAGATTAAAAAACTATGACAATGGATTATAAAAAAACACTGAATTTACCCAATACCGCGTTTCCGATGAAAGGCAATCTGGCGCAACGCGAGCCGGAACGGTTAAAAAAATGGAACGAAACCGGTTTATATCAAAAAATCCGGCAAACCTGCGCCGGAAGGCACCAGTTTACCCTTCATGATGGTCCTCCCTATGCGAATGGCGAGATTCATATCGGTCATGCGGTTAATAAGGTGTTAAAAGACATTATCATAAAAGCAAAAACACTGAACGGTTTTGACGCGCCCTATGTACCCGGTTGGGATTGCCACGGCTTGCCGATCGAATTGATGGTGGAAAAGAAAATCGGCAAGGCCGAGGCGAAAGTATCGTCAGCCGTTTTTCGCAAAGCCTGCCGTGAATATGCCGGCAAGCAAGTCAACATACAGAAAGAAGCATTTATTCGACTGGGTATTTTGGGCGATTGGGATAATCCGTATTTAACGATGGATTTTGCTTTTGAAGCAAATATCGTGCGCTCTTTAGGAAAAATCGTCAGCAAGGGCCATATAACAAAAGGAGCCAAGCCTGTGCATTGGTGTACGGATTGCGGCTCTGCCTTGGCGGAAGCGGAAGTCGAGTACGAAGATAAACACTCACCTGCAATAGATGTGCGTTTTCAGGTCATTGATGAAGCCGCATTTATCGGTTTGTGTCATCATGTGCCCGCGCACGAGGGACAAGGTCCATTATCGGTAGTCATTTGGACAACAACGCCCTGGACACTACCCGCCAATCAGGGCGTTGCGTTAAATCCGGAGCTGGATTATGCCGTCGTGCAATGCCCAACAGAGCGATTGGTTGTTGCTGAAGCCTTGCTTAAGGATACGATGCTGCGTTATGGCGTTGAAAGCTATCATGTCATCGGTTATTGCAAAGGTTTAGCCCTGGAGTATCAATTATTACAGCATCCATTTTATGACAGGAAGGTGCCCATTATTCTTGGCGATCATGTCACCACTGAAGCCGGCACTGGCGCAGTTCATACCGCGCCCGGACATGGACAGGATGATTATGTTGTCGGTTTGAAATACGGCTTGCCTGTTGATAATCCGGTCGGCGCTGACGGCGTTTTTCTGCCCAATACCGAACTCTTTGCCGGCGAACATGTATTTAATGCCAATGCGCATGTACTGGAAGTGCTGGAAGCCAAAGGCAAGCTTGTCCATCAACATGCCATTCTGCACAGTTATCCGCATTGCTGGCGGCACAAAACCCCGATTATCTTTAGAGCTACGCCGCAGTGGTTTATCTCCATGGATAAAAACAACTTGCGCGAGCAAGCGCTGCTCGAAGTGAAACGCGTAGACTGGATTCCTGAATGGGGTCAGGCGCGGATTGAAAGCATGATAGAAGGCCGCCCGGACTGGTGCATTTCCCGCCAGCGTACCTGGGGTGTGCCGATTACATTTTTTGTTCATAAAGAAACCGGCGAATTGCATCCGCGTACCGGTGAGTTGATTGAACAAGTCGCCAAACGCATTGAACAACAAGGCATAGAAGCATGGTTTGAGCTGGATGCAAGCGAATTGCTGGGCGCTGAAGCCGCGCACTATGATAAGACAACCGATACCCTGGATGTCTGGTTCGATTCAGGCGTGACCCATGCCTGTGTCCTGGATAAACGTGAGCAGTTGACATTTCCGGCCGATTTGTATCTGGAGGGCTCTGACCAGCATCGCGGCTGGTTTCAATCCTCATTACTGGCTTCTACTGCGATGAATGATGTGGCGCCCTACAAGGCCGTGTTAACGCATGGCTTTACTGTGGATGCAGAGGGCAAAAAAATGTCCAAATCCAAAGGCAATGTGGTAGCTCCCCAGTCGGTCATGAAAGATTTAGGCGCGGATGTGCTGCGCTTATGGGTTGCGTCCACCGATTATCGCGGTGAGATGTCTGTGTCTAATGAGATTCTTAACCGCACGTCTGATGGTTACCGGCGTTTGAGAAATACCGCGCGATTTTTGTTATCCAATCTGAATGATTTTGATCCGGCAAAGAATTTGGTCGATACCAAGGATTTGCTGGCGCTGGATCGCTGGGTAATAGATAGGGCATTCGTGTTGCAGGAAGAAGTAAAAACCGCTTATGAAACCTACCAGTTTCAGCATATCTACCAAAAAGTACACCACTTTTGCGTGATCGATCTGGGCGGTTTTTACCTCGATATTATCAAGGACCGTCAATACACTGCAAAAACAGACGGTTTGGCAAGGCGTTCTGCGCAAACCGCGATGTATCACGTTCTGGAAGCTTTAACGCGCTGGCTGGCGCCGATTATCAGCTTTACCGCCGATGAAATCTGGCAATACATGCCGGGTGAACGCAGTGAATCGGTGTTTCTGGAAACCTGGTATCAGGGCCTGGTAAAGCTTGATAGCGATTCTGCCTTGACGCGTGAATTCTGGCAACACGTGATGGCTGTCCGGACCGCTGTCAGTAAAGAACTGGAAAAGAGCCGCACTAAAGGCGACATCGGTTCTTCGCTGAATGCCGAAGTCGAATTGTATTGTAATCCTAAGTTTTTTGATGTCTTGAATCAGTTGGCTGAAGAACTGCATTTCATTTTTATTACCTCCAATGCTTCAGTTATTGCTGAACAGTTTAGCCCTGAAGATGCGATTCAGACAGAAATTGACGGTGTTAAATTAAAAGTGCTGGTTTCCGAGCATAAAAAATGCGTACGTTGCTGGCATCAACGTTATGATGTCGGTGAACATGCCGAACATCCTGAATTGTGCGATCGTTGCGTGGATAACGTAGCGGGCGCTGGTGAACACCGGCAATATGCGTGATTTGATATGTTGAAATGGCTTTGGTTGTCGTTGTTGGCAGTGATTCTGGATCAGGGAAGCAAGCTTGTTATAGACAGCTCTATGCGTCTGTACCAATCGATTCCGGTCATGCCGTATTTTAATTTGACCTATGTCCACAATACCGGTGCTGCTTTCAGCTTCTTAAGTGAAGCCGGCGGCTGGCAGCGCTGGTTTTTCGCCGGTTTGGCGATTCTGATCAGCGCTGCTATAGCCGTATGGCTGGCCCGGTTGAAACAACATGAGATCTTGCTGGCTGTGGCATTGTCTCTGGTGTTGGGCGGCGCTATCGGTAATCTGATTGACCGTCTGGCTTACGGTTATGTCATCGATTTTCTTGATGTTTATTATGGCGATTGGCACTGGCCCGCCTTTAATGTCGCCGATTCCGCTATTACGCTGGGTGTAATGCTGATGCTTGCCGAGTCATTTGGCTTGGGAAGTTCGAAAAGGGCGGATTTGTTGTAAGACGCAAGATTGTAAGGGCGAATGAATTCGCCCTTACAATCTTCAAGGTTTTTTCAACAAGCTGAAAAGTCTTTGCCAATCAAATGACGCTCCCGGGTCGGTTTTTCGCCCCGGCGCAATATCACTATGCCCGGCAATGCGTTGTGGCGATAAGCCGGGGTAGGTTTTAAGCAAAGTATCGATCACGGCTGCAAGTTGCAGATATTGAGCTCCGGTATAAGCTATCGATTCGGTACCCTCAAGTTCTATACCAATAGAAAAATCATTACAGCGCTCTCGTCCCTGATAGCTTGATTTTCCTGCGTGCCAGGCGCGTTTATCAAAACCCACATATTGCACACAACACCCGTCTCGTTTAATCAGTAAATGGGCAGATACCTTGTGTTGATAAATCTCTTTAAAGTAGGAATGCTCGTCAGGATTGAGCTTATTGCAAAATAATTGGTCTATATTTGAGTTATTGAATTCACCTGGCGGCAGACTGATGCAATGAATCACCAGTAGTGAAATATCCGCCGGGTCAGAACGTTCATCGAAGTTGGGTGAAAAAATTTGGGTAGTATCAGTTAGCCAATGTTGATTGATATGCATGCGCTTATAAAAATCATTGAAAATGCGAACAAATCACTGTGCTCGCGATAAAATGTACATTATTTGTCAAAACGGTAGTTGCGGTATAGTCTTTCAATGAAAAAGATTAATGATTGCACGATGACGGTTATTAAACAAAAAACAAAGGAGGATTTTCGTGGCAAACCTAGGTTATAAACGCTTACTCAAGTCAGCTTTGACGATATTACTACTTGCCGGATGCTCCAGTAAGCCAATAACTTACCATGCTGACTATCCGAGTAATTCAATCCGGCGAGCTCCCATTCCGTCAGTCAATAAACAGCTGGTTAAGCCCCAGCCCATCCGGCAATATCCGGGGAGTGCGATCCGGCGAACTTACACTCCGCCAGTCAACAAACAGGTGTATAAGCCCCAGTCAATCCGGAAATATCCGGATATTAATGCGAGATTGCCGTATTCAAACAGTTATGAATCGCAGACCTTAACGGGAACCTACGCCAATTCGTTTGCCGTACGTAATTTTATCCAGAACATGGTGCGCAAGCATGGCTTTTCGGAAAGTTATTTGAATGGACTGTTTTGTAAAGCGAACCGTCTGGACTCAGTTATTCGCCTGGAAAGTCCAGCGCCAACTATGGGGCCATCAAAACCAAGTCCGGGTAGTTGGACACGCTATCGTAATAAATTTCTCACCGAAGCGCATATTAGCAATGGCGTAGAATTTTGGCGTAATAATGCCGGTGCTATCCAAAGAGCCAGTATGACTTATCGTGTTGATCCCGAATATATTGTAGGCATTATTGGCGTGGAAACTTATTTCGGCAAAAATTTTGGTAAAACCTGCATCTTCGATGCCTTAACCACGTTGTCTTTCGATACTTACAGACGCTCCAATTATTTCAAGTCGGAACTGGAGAACTTTTTGCTGATGACGCGTGATGAAGGCTTTGAGCCTCGTGAACCACGAGGTTCCTGGGCTGGCGCTATGGGGTATGGGCAATTTATGCCCAGCAGTTTTCGCCGTTTAGCCGTCGATTTCAACCAGGATGGCCGTCGTGATCTTTGGCATCAGCACGATGCAATTGGCAGTGTGGCGCATTATTTTTCGCGTAGCGGTTGGCAATTACATGACCCGGTAGCCCGACGGACCAGCGGCGCTAACGATCCCGCTGTTATTGAATTGAGCACTTATGAAGGTAATGAATTTTGGCGTATATATCCCAATTTCAAAGTGATTAAAAAATACAATAACAGCAATAAATATGCGATGGCAGTGCATCAGTTGGCGCAGGCGATCAAGCAGCGTTATTGGTAAAAGTGCAAGAACGAGCTCATTACTTTAGCCATTTTATTGCGAAACAAACAGCACCACTTCGCCGATACATCAGCCTATGACAACTCCGTTAAAAAATATAGATATAAAACCATTTCTTGAGGAAGACTTGGGCTCAGGCGATATTACCGCAGAAATTATTCCTGGAGCTGCGCATGCCGAAGCTGAAGTTGTTACGCGGGAAGATATGGTGCTATGTGGTCAGGACTGGTTTGATTCGGTGTTTAAGTATCTGGATGCCGACGTTGGTATTAACTGGTTGGCGGCCGAAGGCGAATCCGTTCGTTCAGGTGCAGTGTTATGCAAACTCAGAGGTCTAGCCAGAGCTTTATTAACGGGTGAGCGTACCGCACTGAATCTATTGCAAACTTTGTCCGCTACGGCAACGGTTGCCAGGCAGTATGCAGATGCGGTGGCGGGTACAGGCTGTAAAGTGCTGGATACCCGCAAAACCATTCCTGGGCTGCGGAATGCGCAAAAGTATGCGGTAGCCTGCGGCGGATGTTATAACCACCGCATCGGTTTATATGATGGTGTGTTAATCAAGGAAAATCATATTATGGCGGCAGGTTCCATTACCAATGCGATTCAGGCGGCGCGTAAATTAAGCAGCGTTGCGGTGGAAGTGGAGGTTGAATCTATGCAGGAATTGATTGAAGCGCTCGCAGCAAAACCTGAGCGGATTATGCTCGATAATTTTAGCCTTGAAAATATGCGTGCAGCAGTAAAATTGAATGCAGGGGCTATAGAGCTAGAGGCTTCCGGCAATATTGGTCTTGATAATATAAGGGCAATTGCGGAAACGGGTGTCAATTTTATTTCAATTGGCGCTTTAACCAAGAATGTTAAAGCAGTTGATTTATCGATGCGGATACAACTCGTGACAGGCGTGTAATTGCGCAATTACCTTATTTTTTCAAAAATAATTTGTGGGGACGACTAAAGTCGCCTCTACAGAATTGAAACCCAACTGGTGCCAAAATGATTGAAAATCCGGATGCCTTATTTAAACAAATCAGTCACGGCGTTTATGTGGTCGGGGTCAGTGATGGTGAACGTCAAAATGCATTTACTGCGGCCTGGGTTATGCAGGTTTCTTTTAATCCGCCGTTGCTCGCGATCAGTATAAATCCTGAACATTATTCCTATCAGTTGTTGCAAGCGGGCGGGGTCTGTACGGTCAATGTCCTGGGCCAGGATCAGTATGCGATAGCCGATCATTTTGGCCGTTCAGCCAAGGATAAAATGGCGGGGTTCCAATGGCAAAAAGGCAAAACGGGAGCGCCTATTTTAACGGAAAGTCTGGCTTATTTTGATTGTCAGGTGAGTCATTATAGCGATGCAGGCGATCATAAAATCGCTGTTTGCAAAGTCATCGCTGCGGCAAGACTCAATGAGGGCCGTCCGCTATTGTATAACCAGACGGACGATATGGATGGCAGTAGCGAGTTATATGAATAATTCGTATTGGGTTAGTAAAGCAAAAACATTGCGAACGGGTTTAAAGGCGGTTTTAAGTCGCCGCTATACAATTAAACCGGCTGGCAGAACAGCTATCTTAGTCAATATATTCAAAGACCGTGATGATTTGTTTTACGCCGGGTTGAAGTCTGGTCACGTTGATAACAACGGTGCCTTCATCCCTATGCACCAAGCCCATCAGAAAAACAACGCCGTTTTCAGTAATAACTTTTACCATGGACGGGTCAAAATCGGGGGTTGTGCGAATTTGATTGAATGCCTCTTTTATTGTTTCAGTGATGAGTAGATCATTAGCATGAGAGCGTGCGCCACTCGGAGCTGCGATAATCAGGTTATTGTGTATAAGCTTTACATTGGGAATAACCTGGATCTTGGAAATAATTTTTTGTCTGAGCTCTTCATTGGGCGTTTCGCCAGTAACAAGAACCGAGCCGTTATAGGCGGTTATAGTAAAATGGCATTGAGTCAGTATTTCATCATCGGAATTCAACTCATCATAAGCTTCCGATTCAATATCTTTATCCATTAAAACCGCAGCGCGGGTACGGCGTTCATGTAATAACGAATGTTCGGTTATTTCCTCGCCATCTGTGGCAATGGTCGAGCAGCCGCCAATTAAAAAACTGTTGAGTAGCAGAAGGAGCAAAAAGAGTTTTTTCATGGCTTAACCTATGGTATTTCATCCGAATAGTTGATGATCAATCAAGTCGCACAGGCAATGGGTAATGAGTACATGAACTTCCTGAATGCGTGCGTTTGAGTTTGATGGTACACGAATTTCTATGTCTGTCTCGCGGAGAAATGGTGCAATCATGCTGCCATTATTACCGGTCAGGGCTATAATCGATATCTCCTTGTCGTGAGCCGTGCCAATTACTTTGGAGATATTGGCTGAGCTATTACCGTCGGTGTAGACCAGTAACATATCTCCGCTTTGTCCTAAAGCCCTGAGCTGTTTTGCGAAAACATCATCAAAGCTGTAATCATTAGCTATTGCGGTGATCGTAGCAGTATCTGTGGTTAATGCAATAACAGGTAATGAGGGCCGATCGCGCTCATACTGG
The DNA here is from genome assembly GCA_049286765.1 of Methylococcaceae bacterium. Lineage (GTDB taxonomy): Bacteria > Pseudomonadota > Gammaproteobacteria > Methylococcales > Methylomonadaceae > JAGXGJ01. Next base: position 2,750 of record JBAQEN010000587.1, on the reverse strand, counting down.
TTAAGCATAGCTGATGAAAACAGCTGGACGCTGGTCGCTGAACGGCCGTTGCCGCAAGCCAGTATTTTTTTATCATTCAGCAAGGTTGCGACCAGCCGTTGTGAGGCGTACTCTATCAACTCACAGAGGTAGGTCATTGCGTCTTGCTGGGTTTGAATACTGTCAGTGAAATGATTAATAATTTTGTCTTGCAAGCTCATGGTGTCATCAGGGTTTAAAATGCGTTTTGAATCCAGTCTACGTTACCATTGCCGGAAATGGCAATAACATCAAAGCGTACGGGCCAGTCAGTTTTTTGGGCTGATAAATAAATGTGCGTTGCCGCTATTATACGCGATTGTTTTGCCCGCGTGACACTCTCTAAGGCACTGCCGTATTGGTCCGTTTTCCGGTATCGGACTTCGATAATGACCAGGGTTTGATGGTCGATCATAATTAAATCAAGTTCACCCTGTTTGCAGCGGTAGTTCCGGCAGACCGGTTTAAGCCCTTTCGCAATGAGAAATTTATGGGCTTGTTCCTCGGCGCTTTTGCCACGGAGCAAATGTGCGGCTTTGATTTTGAGATCAGTAAATATCATATTGAATTTGCCCGTAAGAAAAGAAAGGATGGCATACTGATATAATTTAGATTGTGAGTATAAGCAAGCGCACCGATGACAAAGCTTTAACGGATTATTGAAATAATCAAAAAAAATCCGGGTAACACTTAACGCGGCCAGCATAGCGGATTTTATTAAGCCGTTTTTTACTACGAAGAAAACGAAATTTTATATTTTTCTTCGTGCGCTTCATGGTCATAAGAATTCCGCATACGTGATAATGCAAAGATTATCAGTGCGTTTATATTTTAGTAGTTTTCAAATGAGAGTATCGAATGTCGGCTGAATATGGAAAATTATACGTTGTTGCTACACCTATAGGTAATTTAGCCGATATCAGCTTCAGGGGGGTTGAGATATTAAAACAGGTTGATCTGATTGCCGCGGAAGATACCCGGCACGTAAAAATGCTGCTACAGCATTATGGCATTACCAATAAACTGGTTTCCTTGCACCAACATAACGAAGAAAAAGCATCATCTGTTTTGCTGGAAAAGTTGCGCGCGGGGCAATCTATTGCACTGGTCTCAGATGCCGGAACGCCGCTGTTAAGTGACCCGGGTATGCCGCTAGTAAAAATGGTGAAGGATGCCGGTCTGGATGTTGTACCCATACCGGGTGCTTGTGCGTTAATTGCCGCATTGTCGGCGGCGGGGCTGCCGGTTTCCCAGTTTTCTTTCGATGGCTTTGTACCCAGAACCTCGTCAGCGCGAAAAGCTTTTTATTATGAAAGATTAATGCGTCCTTTTACCTGGGTTTTTTATGAGTCAAGCCACCGGATTCTGGCTTCATTGCAGGACATGGCGGAAATAATTCCATTGGACCGTCAAATTGTAATCGCCAGGGAATTAACAAAACTGCATGAAACCATTGTGAAAACCAGTTTGGCTAACGCGCTTGAATTGGTCGAGCAAAATGACAATATGAGAAAGGGCGAATTTGTTGTAATTGTTGATGGTGCGGTTGTCGATAAAAAAGAGCAAACCATGACGACTGAGCAAAAAAAAATACTCAGTGTGTTACTGCGCGAATGTTCTATCAAGACTGCTGTTGCAATGGCTGTAGAAATTACTGGGCTAAGAAAGAAAGTGCTGTATCAGGCGGCTTTGGAAATGGATAAAGCAATAGACGCTTGATTTTCGCTTTAATCAAGCTGCTTCTAAAAGTGCAATTTATTGGTGTTTGTACTTAAAAAACCGTAGTAGACGTTGCATCCTTACAAGACTGTTAGTTTATATACTTGTTCTTGCATCCGGCTCACTCCCTTGTCGCGGAATTGAGGTTCCCGGGCAAGGATGTCCTCCGTATACAACAACTCGACATCACACCAATTGCGGAAAAGCGCCCGCACTTCCGGTGCCTGTACACTGAACGGCGGCCCCTGCATTTCGTGTTGGGGATAATCGAAAGCCACCAGCAGGGTTTTTGTTCCTGATTCGAATAAATGCTGCATATGCGCAGCATAAGCGGCGCGCATTTCCGGCGGCAGTGCAACCAGCGAGGCGCGGTCGTAAACCGCAGTGACTCCGGCCAGATCATTGGCCGTCAGGTCGAAAAAATCGCCGCAATAAATACGCAGGCCATCGGCTACACTGACGCTGAATTTACCTTGCTGACTGATCGTTGCCGGTAAGCCGTTCTCGATGAAAAAAGACTGTACCGCCAGCGGGCTAAGTTCCACACCGCTGACTTCATAACCCTGTGCGAGCAGCCACAGCATGTCGTTGCTTTTACCGCATAACGGCACGAATACCCGGCTCCCAGGCGCGATGTTCCATGCCGGCCAGTATTTTTGCAGGTGACAGTTGATTTCTTCACTATGAAAGCCGATCTGGTTCAGTTGCCAGCGTTCGTGCCAGAACTCTTGGTGCATGACCAGCTCCTGTTTATATCATTTCCGGATTTTACGGCTTCTTGGGATTCCATCGAACTCTAGTGCTAGGAGGGGACTATCTTAGCTGCTAGCTTCCACCACCGATTTCAATGTTGCCAAACCCTTTTCGAACTGGCCGCCGACCATCTTTTCGCAGTTCATGATCAAGCCCATGGCCTTGCCCATGAAGTTGTTTTTTCCGTACATAGTCCAGGTTACAGTGGTTTGATCGTTTTCGGACTTAAAGGTGAACTCCGCCGTATTAGTGGCTTTGAA